>JBAVUZ010000205.1:0-11110 GCA_049697035.1 Candidatus Angelobacter sp.
GCTTTGTCCGCGTTTGACAGAATCGGTCGCCCTCTTGTTTGGGTGTACTTTAAGAAGCCTGGAACGGAAGTTGATGCACAACTCCAAGGAGTTCTGAATTTTCGGCGTGAGCTGGAGGCCGGAAAACAGATTTTCTTTCGCGAATTTGATTCGCCCGCAGACTGGGAAGAGATGTTTCGCGAGCACTTGGTCGCCTATTTAGACGGCCTGAAGCGATGGAACATCGATAGCAATTTCCAAAACATGAGCTCCGAGAACGCGCTTTTGCTTGGGCGATTTTATGGAGAAGGTATTTCTCAGGCTGGAGCAAGGCTGGAAATACAGGCCGATTTGGATGGTGATGGACATGATGAAACCATCAAGTTTTGGTATTCGCATGGAGGCTATAGCCTGACAGTAACGAAATATGAAAAGACGTTCTATTTACCGTTGCCTTCGGGCATCTCTGAAGAGAATTCAACGCAGTTTCATCTAGCGATCAAAGATGTGACGAACGATGGTTTGCCAGAAATATTATTAGGCTTTACGAACGGACCAGGAACGTTGAATGTGGCGGTTTGGGGGTTTAATGAGCGTGGGCGGAAAGCAAGAGTACTTACGGATCAGGATTTCTCTCTCATTCAGGAACTCACGGGCCAATATCAGGCCCAGGTGTTGGACGGAGGCACTATTTTGCTACCGTACGGGTCAAGCGGATGCAAAACTGCTTGTCGCTGGGATGGAACTCGTTTTGTTGAGACAGACGAGTAATGCAAAACTCGGGAAATCGTGTTGCTTCGAAGTAATTCCCTAAAGGTCTTGAGTCTATGTCATTTCGGATGGCGCCAATAGGATTCGTCAACGATATCCTTTCTCAAGTCAATGCAATTCGACAAGAGCTACTTGGTCAGAATCCGCCTGATACGCTATTTCATTACACCACCTTGCAAGGTGTTGTTGGGATCACGAGTTCTCGCATCGTCCGTGCCATGTCTGTCGCAAGCCTTAAAGACAGCAGTGAAATTCATTATGGTGTCAACCTCGTTGAAACTGAAGTTGAGAGGAAAAGCCATGAAGAAATTTCACAAGCAGCGAAAGCGATATTGAGCCAGCTCGGCGCCGAGTTAAAAAGTCGCATAAGTCGAACGTTCGTCGCTTGTTTTTGCGCAAGCCCTGCTTCGGAATTTCATTGGGATTCATATGGTCCTTATTGTCTACGATTTGAAACTGATGGGAATCGTGAGCCACTACTGCGCGTATCTGTGTCAGGTGCACAGGTTGGATACTTCAAGGCGATCTACGCGGAAGCTTCTCAGCAAAGCGCAATAAAGCGCGCCTTGAGTGCAGTCATTGCAGCGGTTGAGCAGCACACTCTCGGGGCGCTTGAAGGGCCATGGGCGGAATCCATGATTCGTTTTCTTGCTCGCAATGCTTCAGAACTGTTGCTTGACATCATAGTGTCGTTCAAGAAAGCCGAATTTTGGAGGGATGAAGAATGGCGATTGGTGGTTCGCCCGAATTCGGCGTTAAGCTCGTCCGCGCCGGATATGGCGGACAGGAATTTCGACATCCTTGTTAAGCGCGAAACAAAGGAATACGTCGAGCTTCAGATCATAAGGCCCCCGATGCTATTTCAAAGCGTCGCTATGAGATCACCTGTACCGTTCGCTGCCGTCGTCCAAAGTCCATTTCGAAACGACTCAAGAGAGCTAAATATCATTGAGCGAGTTCTCAACAAGAACTACAGGGCTGACATTAGCGTCAAAAGAGCTCCCAATCCGAACCTATAGATGTAAAAGCGAGAGCGGGAAAAAGAACCCCGACTAATCAGCGCGCTCCGCTTTGCTGCGCGCGGGCCTGCGGCGCGAGGAAGGGCGTTTGAAAACATTCTTTACGCGGCCCTGAAGGGCCGCTCTTTCACCGAGCATGACGATGAAGCGTCATGCGCAGCGGCTGAGATTGTTACGGTGTTTTCGCTGTGCGCTAAAGCCATGGGCTGGGCCCAAGCCCTGATACAAACCGGGGATTTCCGTCGTGAGGCAATCTGAGGGCGGGTGCTGGGTTGCTAGCGCGTGGGATCCATCGCAACTCCAAGTACAGCGGGGGGAATTGCAGGTCCGGGATTCAGTCCGGTGTTGGGGCCGCTAATAACACGGCTAGGCAGCAGGCCGCCGGTGGCTGTGGCGATGTTGCTGTACACAGTCAGGCTGGCGCCGCCGTCAACCACATAGAGCTCGCCGGCCGGAGAAATTGCCATCGCCTGCGCCATCTGGTTGTCCGCAAGTGTGGCTGTCGCGGCAGGGGCCACATTCCCGTTGATGGCGCCGGCATTGGAGAAGATCAAAATATTGTTAGTGAAAGGCGGGATGATGTTGCTCCTGTTGGCGACGATGAGCCGCCCGGAAGTATCCAGCGCCAAAGCTCCAGGGATCACCACTTGTGTGGCGGCGCCGGTGATTACACGATTTGGGACCACAGCGCCGTTCAACGTGCTGGCATTGTCGTAGACATTGATAAATCCAGCTTGATCAGAAAGAAACAGGCGGTTGTTCGCGACGTCCAACGCCATTCCCGCGATCAATAGGGTCAGGGATATGGTACGCAGCGGGGCTACGTTGCCGCTAATCGTTGAAGCCGGACCAAATACCAGAATATTGCTTGATACCACGATGCCGCTGGAACCGCTACTGACGTAAACCAGATCATTTACGCTGTCGATTGCTACGTGCCCGGCGAATAACATTGTCGTAGCCGCTCCGGAGATAACTCGGACCGGTTGCATCGTGGTGCTGGCGTTGTCCCCAAGCACCACTTCAGGAATGGAGCCGTTGGCTGCCGCGACAAGACGATCATGGGCCACGTCAAGAGCAAGAACTCCTGGCTCCTCCGACAACGGCAGTTTGATGCTGTTTTCCGGGCTGATATTCCCGTTCCCGCCCGCCGGATAGCGCATGATGCTGAAGGCCCCGGCCACATACGCCTTGCCAATGGTTGGCGGGGGAGGGTTGGAAGTGCTGGAGGAACCTCCGCATCCGGCAAGCGCAAGCATGCCGCAGACGGAGACCAATAGATATCTGGAGAGCTTCATCTTATCCACCTGACTATAGCCGAGGATAGCAAGTTTACAAGAGTTGAACATAGTTATAAATAGTTTGGCGGGCAATCTTAAAGCCACCCAGTCAATCCGCCCTAGCGCGTGGGATCCAGCGCGATTCCATTTGTGCCCACGCCACCCACTAGCCCGGTATTGGGGCCGCTGATAGTGCGGACGGGAGCCAGATTGCCGGTTGCCGTGGTGATATTGCTGTATACGTTCACGCTGGGGCTGACGTCCACTACATACAGTTCGCCCGACGGAGAAACCGCCATTCCCACTGGCTGCTGGTTGGCTGAGAGTGTAAACACGGCCGCGGGCGCCACGTTGCCGTTGGCGGATCCCGCATTGGCGAAGACCAAAATATTGAAAGGAATAGGCGGGACGACGCCGTTGGCCTGGTTAACCACGATGAGTCGCCCGGAACTATCGAGCACCAGCAGAACGGGGATGGCGAGCTGGGTGGCCGCCCCGGCGATCACGCGATTTGGGACCACCGACCCGTTCAATGTGCTGGCATTGTCAAAAATATTGATGGTTCCGGCTGGGTCTGCAAGAAATAGCCGGTTGTTGGCGCTGTCCAGCGCCAGTCCGAACAAGGAAAAAGCGGCCGTGATGGTACGCAATGGCGCCACATTGCCGCTGATGGTTGAAGCCGGACCAAACACCAGCAACTTCGCGGAGTTGTCGAGGACATAGACGAGATCGTTCACGCTGTCGACTGCAACCCCCTCAGGGACCTGCAAGGTCGTAGCTGTTCCGGAGATGGCGCGAACTGGCTGCATCGTGGTGCTTGCATTGTCCACAAACAATACCTCAGTAATGGCTCCCGGGGCCGATCCTGCGGCCGTTGCCACCACGCGGTCATGGGGCACATCAGCCGCGAGATTTCCCGTCACTTCCGGCAGCAGGTTGCGAGTTATTTGAGGAGGCAAGTCTCCGGTACCTCCCGCGGGGAAGCGTATGACGCTGAAATTGCCGGTCACATACGCCTTGCCAATGGTTGGCGGTGGAGGGTTGTTGGTTGACGAGCTTCCACCGCATCCGATTACCATGCTCAGCATGAGTGGGAGATAGAATGGCGATAGAGACCGGATAGTTATCTTCATAGTATTTCCAACAATTCCAGATAGATTAGCTTATAGGAGAAAACTGCCATTCCATAAGGCTAAATTTTTGCAGGATCTCGGCGTTGGATTTTGGGCCGGTACGGCATCGGCTCAAAAAGAGGCGCATCGTGCTGCGCCTCTCGTGAATCATTTGTATCTGCTTTATCTGCGTTTATCTGCGCAATCGGCGGCGAAAATCCCCGCACTATTCCGGCGGAGCGATCCTGCTTTTGCGTTCGTCGCTGGCGACCACACCGTCCTTGATATGGATCACGCGGTAGGCGTGCTCGGCGATGTCAGCTTCATGGGTGACCAGCACAATGGTATTGCCCTTCAGGTGAAGCTCTTCCATCAGCTTCATGATTTCGTTTCCGGTCTGCGAATCGAGGTTGCCGGTGGGCTCGTCGGCCAGGATGATGGAAGGATTATTGACCAGGGCGCGGGCAATGGCGACGCGCTGGCGCTGTCCGCCGGAAAGCTCGTTGGGCTTGTGGTTCATGCGCTCGCCCAGGTCCACGGCCTGGAGCGCGGCCTTGGCGCGGGCAATGCGTTCGTCGGAAGGCGTGCCGCTATAGATGAGCGGAAGCTCGACATTGTGCAGCGCGGTGGCGCGGGCCAGAAGGTTGAACGTCTGGAAAACGAAACCTATTTCACGATTGCGAATGCGGGCCAGTTCGTCGTCATCCAGCTCACTCACAAGATTGCCATTGAGCCAGTAACGGCCCTGTGTGGGTGTATCCAGGCAGCCGATCAGGTTCATGAGCGTGGATTTGCCGGAGCCCGAAGGGCCCATGATGGCAACGTATTCACCGCGATCAATGCGCAGGTTGACACCGCGCAACGCATGCACCTGCTCCGCGCCCATCACGTAGGTCTTCCAGAGATTTTCCGTGCAGATGATGCATTCAGAAGGCGGTGCAATGATCTTTTCAGAAATGTCGGCGACTTGTGTTGACATCAATTTCTCCTGCTCGCTTGCCAACGAAACCCCACTCTCTCTTTAGACGGACGAAACGTTTTTGTGTCAGTACCAGGTTGTGTCAGACCAGGGCTAAAGCCCAATTTTAAAGTATTGCTTACACGGCCCTAAAGGGCCGTTCTTCCACCGGTTTATGACTCTCCCAGCTTGACCACGGAATTGTCCACTTTCACTCCGGCGCCGTTGCGCAGGGTCTTGAGGACTTTATAGCTGCCGGTAATGATTTCGTCGCCGGGCTGGAGGCCGCTCTTCACCTGGATTTCCGTGCTTCCCGTGAGGCCGGTCACAACTTCGCGGAACTCAGCTTTCTTGTTCTTGACCACAAACACGCCCTGAATATCAGTGTTTTCTTTTTTCACGGGCCCGGCTGGAGCTGTTTTGTCGACGCTTTTCTTGGGGCTCTTCTGCGCATCAAGATCAGTCTTGTCACGCATGGTGAGCGCCTGGATCGGAATTGTCACGGCATCGTGCGCCACGCCGGTGGTGATCTTGGCCGTGGCGGAAAGCCCAGGACGCAGATTGGGCGGCGGATCAGTGAGCGTGATGACAACCTTGAAATCCTTGGCTTCCTGCCCGCCGGAAAGGCTTTGCGATGTGGAGACTCCGGTGGAGCGGATGATGGCGTTGTCGCCAATCTCACTCACTTTGCCCTTGAAAGTCTGGTTAGGAATCGCGTCAATCGTGATTTCCGCCGGCTGATCGAGTTTTACGTTGACAATGTCGGTTTCATCCACCTGCACTTCCGCCGTGATGATCGACATATCTGCAACCGTCATAAGAGTGCTGCCCGGAGAATTTTGTATGCCCATGACCACGGTCTCGCCTTCATGGACGGGAAGGTTCGTTACCGTGCCATCAAACGGCGCGGTATATGTGGTCTTGCTAAGAACGTCACTCACTCGCGTTAATTGCGCTTTGGCCTGGCCAACGCGGCCTTCAGCGGAATCAACCTGCGCTTTGCTTTGCGCCACGCGCGCGATGTCCTGGGAGTGGACGGCGTCCGCCACTTCATAAGCAGCTTTTTTGGTGTCGTAATCGGCCTTGGAGATCAGGCTGTCCTTGAAAAGGCTCTCTGCGCGGTCGTAATCAAGCTTGGCGCGGGCAAGATCGGCAGTGCTGCTCTTGAGCTGCGCCTGCGCTGTGTTTAATGCGGCTTCAGCGGCCACGGCGTCAGTCTGGGAACTGGAGACGGTGGCGCGCGTCATGGCCACATCGGCCGCGGACTGCACGTTTTCCAGCTGGGCCAGGACCTGGTTCTTCTTCACGCTATCGCCTTCCTTCACGTAAAGGCGGACGATCCGGCCCATGGCATTAGCGCCCACATTAACGAGAGTCTTGGGCTTGATCTGGCCGGAAGCCGTGACCACGGAGGAAATATCCTGCTTATAGACCTTGCCCGTCTGCACTGTGACAACATTCTTTTGGCTCTGATTGACGGTGAAGCCAACAATAGCGCCCAGCAGTATGACAACCCCTAAAATAATGGCAATCTTCTTTGCTTTCATTCGATAACCTTCCGGAACACAGCGGGGGAATACGTCCACCATATATACGCCAAAGGGACTGTGAAAGTTCCTTCCGTCAAGGCAGGAGCACTGCGCCAGGCGTTGAATGTGCGGTGGGCGGGTACCGTCTATGATTATAACGGGTTAACGAGGGGCGGCTTTACATGATTTGATAAAGCGAAAGCCTTAAAATTGTTGGCAAGAAATGTCCCAAATTGCATTCTAAGGTCGATAAGAAAAGGGCGGAATCGGCTTTCCATCCTTGATTATGGGGTCGCAAAAGACTTAAAATCCAAATATCTGCCCGTTTGAAGGAGGGCTCCCTAGTGTTATCCCGTCACCCCCGTTTTTATACCGTGCTTTTATTGGCTGTGTTGGTTGGTTCAGGCTGTTTTGTAGTGCAGGCCCAGGATAAAGATTCCAATTCGGATAAGCCGGATAAATCGGCGCAGGCGCAGCAGGATGGCCAGCAGGATCCGCTGAAACGCACGCGAAAGAAGGACGATCAAGCTGCGACCAAAGAAAAATTAGGCGGCGTCTACAAGAAATGGCTGGACGAAGACGTTCGCTGGATCATTACTGACGAAGAGCTTTCAGCGTTCAAGAAGCTCTCAAATAACGCCGAGCGCGACACTTTTATTGAAGGATTCTGGCAGCGCCGCGACCCTACGCCTGATACCGCTGAAAACGAATACAAAGAAGAGCACTACCGGCGCATAGCTTACGCGAATGAGCATTTTGCCGCGGGCATGCCGGGCTGGCGTACTGATCGCGGAAGAATCTACATCATGTTTGGTCCGCCTACTTCTATTGATTCCCACCCCATGGGCGGCCCGTATCAGCGACCTGCGGAAGAAGGCGGCGGCCAGACAGAAACCTTCCCGTTTGAAGTGTGGCGTTACCGCTATCTGGAAGGCATCGGGCAGGAAATCGAAATCGAATTTGTGGATGACTGCAGCTGCGGCGCCTATGAAATGACGCTGGACCGCTCCAAAAAGGATGCGCTATTACATGTCCCCAACGCCGGCCTGACCACAATGGAAGAAATGGGCATGGCCAGCAAAGCGCAACGTTTCAATGGCGGCCTGGAATCTCTTGGCTCAGGTCCTTTCACTGAGGGCAATCAATCCAAGCAGTTTGATCGCCTGGAGACTTTCGCCAAACTGAATCGCGCTCCGGACATCAAGTTTAAAGACCTGCAAAATGAGCTGGTCACCCATAAGTTTCGCACCAACCTGCTGCCGTTCGATGTGCAGGTTGACTTCGTGAAGCTAACGTCAGACACCGTGCTGGTTCCCATCACGCTGCAGGTTCCGCTCAAGGGCCTCACCTTCGCCAACAAAGATGGTGTCCAGCGCGCGGTGGTCAATGTTTACGGCCAGCTGACCAAGCTTTCCGGCCAGATCGTGCAGACCTTTGAGGAAACGCTGCACCGCGACATCCCCGCCGAGCTGCTGGAAAAGGAAATCAACAACGTCTCGCTGTATTGGAAGGCCCTGCCCATGCGTCCGGGGCTTTACCGGCTTGATGTGGTGATGAAAGACGTTAATGGCGACAAAACCGGCATCTTCAGCCGGAGCTACACTGTTCCCGATTTTGGCGATGAAAAGCTTACTTCTTCCACGCTGATTCTTGCCGACCAGATGGAGCCGGTTCCGGCCCGCGAAGTTGGCACTGGAAATTTCGTGATCGGCACCAATAAGGTCCGGCCCAAGGTCAGCTCTTCTGACGGCAAGCCGGCCGCCTTTAAGCAGAAAGAGAAGATCAATTTCTGGCTCCAGGTTTACAATCTTGGCCTTGACCAGAAGACCAACAAGCCCTCAGCTACGGTGGAGTACCAAGTGGTAAACACCGCAACCAACAAGCATGTGTTAGACTTCACGGAATCAACGGCCCAGATGGGAAACGTTGGCGAGCAGGTGACCCTTGGCAAGAGCCTGCAATTGAGCCAGCTTGACCCCGGCATTTACCAGGTAACCATTAAAGTGAACGACCAGATTTCCAAGCAGACGATTTCACCCACGGCCAAGTTCGCCGTACAGCAATAGCTGCACGAGGGCCCCACTTTTACTTGAGGTGGTGGATATGACCCGCAAATTCGGATGTTTATTGGTGGTCCTGTTGGCATGGGCGCCGCTTCATGCGGCCAGCGTTGGAGCCATTGCGGGATACGTCAAAGACAATTCCGGAGCGCCCCAGATGGGCGCGGTGGTGGAAGTCTTTGTTTCCGCCGCCAGAGTGGGCACAACCGTCTTTACTGATTCGCGCGGTTATTACGTGGCCAATAACCTGCCGGCCGGCAATTATTACGTAAAGGTTACAGCTGCGTCTTTCCTGCCGTCACTGCGGGAAAACATTCTTCTGCACTCCGGCGCGCATGTCATCATCAACCTCACGGTCAATACCCTTGAAGATGCGCTTCGCCTGATGCCGACCCGCCGCTCGGAAACAGAAGATGCTGATGACTGGCATTGGACGCTCCGCTCAGCCGCCAACCGGCCTATCCGTCGCGTTCTGGAAAAAGACAAAGACAGCACCGATGGCGGCTCTCTGGTCGTGGTCACGCACAATAAATCTGAGCGTGGCGGCAGTGACGATGCGCTCAAGGCCAGCGTCGCTTTCATCGCCGGCGCTGAAGCCGGAGGCTTTGGCAGCGCAGGCGACGTTACTACCGCATTTGCGCTGGAAAAATCGCTGTTCTCCTCTGGCACGCTTTCTTTCAATGGCAATATCGCGGCTACCTCGGGTGATCCCACGGGCGTGCTCCGCGCCTCATACGCGCATGACATCGGTGATTTTTCCCGTCCCACCTTTACCGTCACCTACCGGCATTTTGCCGCGCCGGGAGCTGCTGTCCAGAATTCGCCGTACGCTGCCGTTACCATGAGCAGCTCTGACAGCACGACGATTGGCGGCTTTATCGACCTGAATTACGGCGCTGATCTGCAATCCACGGAGTTTGCCAACCGCGTCATCGCGCTGCGGCCGCATGGCTCCATTGATGTGCATCTCTCGCCCAACATGCTGGTGGAGTATCGTTACGCCACTGCTGAGCCCGATACGCGCGCGGCCAAGGGCTTTGATTCTGCCCCCGCCGATTTAAGCGAATCCGGTCCGCGCATGGCGCTGCTCAACGGCGAGCCTGAAGTGGAAAAAGCCGCGCATCATGAGCTTTCCGTTTCACGCCGCATGGGCGATACCAGCGTTCAGGTGGCAGCGTTTTTTGATCACGTGCAAAACGCCATCCTCACCGGAGCCGGCGATCCTTCCAGCTATTCTGATGATGTGCTGCCAGACGTTTACTCCGGCACATTCTCTTACGGCTATAGCCCGGGTGTGAGCAGCACCGGAGCGCGCGTGGTGGTCCAGCGCAAAATTTCTGACGATCTTACGGCCACCGTGGACTATTCCACCGGACAGGCGATTGTGTCTGATTCAGCCGCGGATTGGCAGACGCTGGCGCAGGCGCTCAGCACCCACCGTCAGCATTCCGTCGGGACGAAGCTTTACGGTCACATCCCCTCCACCGGCACTCGCTGGATCGCCTCCTATAAATGGACCAGCGGCAATACGCTCTCCGCCGTGGACGCGTTCAACGCCTCGCCCGGCCAGACAGATCCTTACCTTAGCGTCTTTATCCGACAACCAATTCCCGGAACGTCCTTTATCCCCGCAAAAATGGATGCGCTGCTTGACCTGCGCAACCTGCTGGCCCAGGGCTACATTCCCGTGATGGGCCAGGACGGACGCACGGTTTACATGGTCCAGTCCGCCCGGTCGTTGCGTGGCGGGTTGGCGTTTACCTTTTAAAAATCCCGAGCGCAGCAAGGGATCCCTATCACCTTTTTGAGGCGTAGATGTTTCCGAAGTCCTCAGTGTAGTTTTTTCTGAAATCCCGACCCTGAGCTTGCCGAAGGGGAGGGATTCCTTTTAGCTTAATCGGTCTCAAGGTTTATCGACAATTTTCACTATCCGTCTCTAATCGTTTAAGTCATTTCAAGGTGCCGGGAACTGCCGTCCTGAGCGGAGTGCCACAAAACCGTTGATGCGACGTTACGTCATTGGCGCGGAGTGGAAGGATCCCGGGGGTATTTCCATCTGGAATGCTGCATCAAGGCGTGATCTCTCGCTCCGCTGGGATTTTAGAAAACTTCGCGTAAATTCGCGGCCTAAAATCTAAGCTGTCGGCTTGTTCTCAAACACATGGTATGTAACCGCGTCCCATGCATTGTGAATCCCGACAAACAACAGCAGCAACGCCGCCGCTCCAAGAGAAAACAATGCTGCGTGCAGATGAGATCCAGCCACGAACGCCGTCACGGCCAGCGTTGCGTAAGCCGTGAGCGGCAGCAATACATGAAACAGCCAGTCTTCAAACACCGGCTTGTACACACGTTGCACATGCATGCGCCGGGCCACGATGATCTCATACACAATTCCGCTG
>JBAVUZ010000206.1:0-2241 GCA_049697035.1 Candidatus Angelobacter sp.
TGTCTGTAGGGGATCGCGCGAGAAAAACGTCAAACGCAAACACAGTTCTATATCAGTATCTTTTCACTTTTTCCTCCGTTCCTCCTTTCCTCCGTGTTTCAAAGGTTTTCGTTAGCGGTTACTAAGCTCTCACGCCGCGCTTCTCCAGCACCGCGACCAAACTATTCTTTGCCTGGCTGCTCAACCGGCCGCTCCGCAAAACATCTTTAATCAAATTGACAGGTAATTCCGCCGCCAGGTGAATCAACCGGGCTGAAGGCGTATTCCTGTTGCCCAGAAGCGCAGCCTTCACGTCGTTGCGGTAGGACCATTTCTGGTGTCGTGAAACCGCCGGCGCCAGCAATTCCGTACCATGTTCGGCCTTCAACACCTTAACAATAGAAACTTCGGTCATCTGCGGATTGGCCAGCGCCGCCTGCATGATGCGCTCTTCTTTATCCAGCAGCAGCGCGGCTGCCACGCGGCCTGAACTGCGCCGCGCCAAAGTGATTCGCTCTCCGGACGAGATACTGGCCAGCTTGCTGATGAGCACTTCTTCCGCTGCGCGCTTCACGTCCGGCTGGACCGATGGCAGCAGCGCCACCTGCATCAGCTCAAACGTATAAAAATGGCGGATAGTCGGCACGGAAACATGCCGCGCCGTTCGCGGATGCATCACCACAGCCATGCGCACTTTGCGCTGCCGCATGAGCGAGCCGTTCTTGCTTAGCGCTTCCAGTGCTTCGCGCGGCAGATCACGATGATTGAGCAAGGCCAACGCAAGGTCTTCTGTCAGGCGCGCGTCAGCGGACACGGCAATCAGAATTTCCGGCGCGGAATCATGCACCAGCCGTTCCAGATCGGCATCGGCGGGCAGAACTATTTTTTTGTGTTCAGTTCGGACGCGCGGCGGTTCAGGCTGCTCCGGCGCTTCCTGCAGGCCTTCGTTCTCGTGGGAAGTCCACTCGCTCATCGTCTCACTCCGCGTTGAGCGGCAATCTCCAGCGCTCCCAGTACTGGACGCACAAACGCAAAACTTACCGCGGCTTGCGGCTGCTCCGCTTTCATCGCTTCCCTAAAAGCCTGTCGTACCAGCGGCGATCCCTGAAGCACGCCGCCCGCCAGCGCCACCGGCACCACGCCACCATCAGGCCACAGCCGATTGATGACAGCACTCGCCAATCCAGCCAGCGCTTTGCCCGCGCGATCAGTAATGACTCGCGCGCTCGCGTCTCCCTGTTCAGCGGCGTTCACCACTGGTCCAGCCAGCTCGGGGAATCGCGGCTCCGAGGAATTCGCCAGCCTGATCACCTCTTCCGGCGCGACCTTCCAGCAATCGGCAATCGTAGCCAGCAGGCCGTTGCTTTTGCCAAAATCAAAAGCATGCAGCGCTGCCGTCACGGCTTCCCGGCCCACCCAGAATGCTGATCCCTCATCGGAGACGTTTGGTCCCCAGCCCCCGGCGCGCGCGGTTTCTCCGTTCTGGTTGCGCCCGAAAGCAATCGATCCCGTGCCGGAAATCACCAGCACGCCCGGTGACGTGCCAAACGCAGCGCGATGCGCGATCACGTGGTCGCCAGCAACGTAGATCGTGGATTCCGGCATTAGCTCGCGGATGGTCTGCTGCGCCCAGTGCACCGCCTCCGCCAAAGAAGCCCCGGCCATTCCAATGCAGACATGCTGAATCGTCGCCGGATCCACATGCGCGGTCTCCGTTGCCTGGCGAATCACGGTTTGAAGATTTTCCCGGCCGCGTTCCTTGCCCACGCGCGCCAGCTTGCAGCTTGCACCCGTAGCCTGGCCCAGCAGCTCCGCGCCATTGCTCACGGCGCAGTCTGTCTTGGTGCCTCCGGCGTCGATACCCAGGTACAGTGGCATGATTGAACTTTAATTCATCTTCCCACAACTTTTACTTTTGCTTTCAGGCATTTTTCCCGAATAATGGCTTGGCAGACAAAACCCATTCATGCGACTGCAAATTATTGATCTGGCCATTATCGCCGTTTATCTCATCAGTATTACTTTTTTTGGGTTAAGGTTTCGCAAATCTCAAAGGTCACTGCGCGATTATTTTCTGGCCGACCGCAACATTCCCTGGTGGGCCATTGCTCTTTCCATTGTTGGCGCTGAGACCAGCACACTCACGGTCATCGGCACGCCGGGCATTGCCTATGGCGGCAACTTCGGCTTTCTCCAGCTTGTCTTCGGCTATCTTCTGGGTCGAATTGTCGTCAGCGCGATTTTTATTCCGCAATACTTCCG
>JBAVUZ010000207.1:0-11598 GCA_049697035.1 Candidatus Angelobacter sp.
CCATCGAGCACAGCGCGGTCATGAATTCCTGCAAGCGGCTGGAGCAGATGGGATGCGAAGTCACTTTTGTTCCAGTCGGCGCCAGCGGAGAGATCTATGCCGGGAATGTTGAAGCGGCGTTGCGCCCGAACACACGGCTTATCAGCATCATGATGGCGAACAATGAAACTGGAGTGATTCAGCCGGTTGAAGAGATTGGCAGGATCGCGCAGGAAGCAGATGTCTTCTTTCACACTGACGCGGTACAGGCGGCGGGCAAGGTACCGATCGACGTACAGAAAATTGCGTGCGACGCGCTATCTATTTCAGGACACAAGATCCATGCGCCGCAGGGCACTGGCGCGCTTTACATCAAGAAGGGAACGCTGATCCAGCCGCAGATTTATGGCGGCAGCCATGAACGCCAGCGTCGCGCGGGAACGGAAAACCTGCCGGGCATTGTTGGCCTAGGCAAGGCTGCGGAGGTTTCAAAGCTCTGGCTTGAGAGCGGCGGACCGGCGGAGATGGCTGCGATGCGCGACCGGTTGCAGGATGCAATTCTGGGCGCGATGGAAGATGTGGGCGTGAACGGCCTGGACGCGCCACGTGTCCCGAACACGACGAATTTGTGGTTCGATCACATTGAAGGCGAGGCGCTGGTGATTGCGCTTGATCTGAAAGGGCTAGCCGTCTCGAGCGGAGCTGCGTGTTCTTCCGGCGCGATTGAGCCTTCACACGTGTTGCTGGCCATGGGATTGCCGCATCAACGCGCTCGGGCCAGCATCCGCATAAGCCTGGGCAAGCAGACGACGCAGGACGATATTGATTTTGCGATTAAAGTAATTCCTGAAACAGTGGCGCGTCTGCGCGAGATCTCCCCGGTCTTTCAAAAACAGAAGCAGCCCATCGGCTGAGGCCACCCCATCAAGCCCAGCCGAACCTTGAACCTGCCACATTCCACAAAACTCTCGCCCCGTGCCAGGCCTGTTACTTTAGTAACGTTATATATGAATATTGAGATATGATAATATCCATTCGTAGCCACCCGTCCCGATGCCACAAGCAAAAAAAACCGGCTTTGACGCTTCCGAGTTGGCCAGATTCAAGGCGGAATTCTTCAAGGCCCTGGCCCATCCATTGCGGATCCGCATCATCGACGCGCTGCGCGATGGCGAAATCGGGGTAAACGACCTATGTGAGCGGCTGCAGGTGGAGCAGAGCACGGTGTCCCAGCAACTGGCGCAGCTTCGAGGCCGCAACATTGTGGTGGGAAGAAAAGAGGGCCAGAACGTTTTCTATTCCATCCGTGATCGTGCCATTTTCCGGCTGCTGGATGCCGCCAGGGAGATCTTCAACAACCAGTTGATCAGCGTACAAGACATGCTGTCACGGCTTGAGGTTTCATCAGGAAGGGCGCGATGAGGGTAATCAAGGCGCTATCGCGCAGCGCGGGACGCACACAGGGAAGGGACGAGTAAGGGAATGCCGCACTTCACATCCGTAGCCTTCAGCGTCTTGTTTGGTCTGCCCGTAGTAGCGGCTTTGCTGGCGTGTCTTGCCCGGTTTGCCGGGAAGGCGGCCCGGGCGCTGCGCATGGGCGCCGCCGTGAGCACTGTGCTGGCAATGGCAGCGGGGACCGTGCTGGCCATCAGCGCCTGGGCGCAGGGAGTGCCGCTACATTTTGACCTGTCATATTTCAGCCCTCTGCCTTTCCTGGTTTCTCTGGATCGGCTTGGCGGTTTCTTCTTGTTTATTGTTTGCGCCGTATCGCTCCCGGCCGTCGTGTTTTCGTTTCCTTACATCGAACACCATTATCCGCAGCCACGCGCAGCCTGGTACTGGGCGTTTTTACCGCTCTTCCTTCTCTCCATGGTGATGGTAGTAACCGGCGCCACGGCATTCGCTTTCTTTGCCGGATGGGAACTGATGACCTTGCTGTCCGCGGCCCTGATCTTCCTGGAAGGAGACGGGGAAGAACGGCGGCGCGATATTTTCCTCTACCTGCTCACCATGCATGCCGGAGCGGCATTGGTCTTGTCGGCGTTTCTTTTGTTCTCGCCGCATGCGCCTTCGCTGGATTTTGCATCTTTGCGGGCGGCAGGGCTGGCCATGCCGGCGGCGGACAAAGCGGCGATTTTTCTTCTGGCGTTTTTCGGTTTCGCCACCAAGGCAGGCATCATCCCGCTGCATGTATGGCTGCCGCGAGCGCATCCCATCGCGCCAACGCCGGTTTCAGCCTTGATGTCCGGCATCATGCTGAAGACCGCGGTCTATGCGTTTGTCCGGTTCGTGTTTGACTTCCTCTCCGGCGGTCCTGCCTGGGGCGGATACCTGGTGCTGGCGGCGGGAGCGGTCTCAGCCGTTCTGGGGATCCTCTACGCGATCTTTGAGCCCGAACTGAAGCGGCTTCTGGCGTACTCGAGCGTCGAGAACATCGGAATCATTTATCTGGCCATCGGCGCTGCGATGCTCTGCCGAAGCAGCGGAGTACCGGCGTTTGCCGCCCTGGCCCTGATGGCGGCCCTGATGCACAGCCTGAACCACGCGATCTTCAAGAATTTGCTTTTCCTGGGCGCCGGAGCAATCTCTTTCCGGACGCATTCTTTGCGGTTGAATGAGCTTGGCGGTCTTCTAAAGTCCATGCCAATGGTGGGGACGGTGATGCTGGTGGGTTGCGTTTCCATTGCAGGGCTGCCCTTGTTCAATGGGTTTGTGGGTGAATGGCTGGCATTTCAGAGTTTTCTTGGCGGCGGGCAGGCCGCGCAGCCGTTACCGCAATTAGTGCTTCCGCTGATGGCCGGTGTGCTGGCTTTGACGGGGGCTCTGGCTGCCGCTTGTTTTGCCAGCGCTTATGGAGCTGCGTTCCTGGGAAGGCCGCGCAAGGTGGAAGCACCGGCCGCGAAGGTACCGCTGGGCATGCAACTCCCCCTGGTTGTGCTCGCTGGCGCATGCGCGGTCATCGGCGTGTTTCCGATGCTGGCACTGCGTCCCATCTGGGACCTAACGGCAACGCTGGTTCCGGGCGGCGACTTCCAGAGCGTGGCCGCGATCGCCGGCGGGATCCAGAAGGCGGCGTTGATCGCGCTGGCCGGAGCTGCGGCGGCGTTTGTGGTGCGCACGGTGGTCCGCGTTGCTCCCACGTGGGCATGCGGCCTTGCCGGCTTGACTGCACGCATGCAGTACACGGCAACATCCTTCACCAAGCCGATCCGCACGGTATTTTCACCGGTGTACCGCGCCGACAGGAAGCTTGAAATACTTCCGGAAAACCGCCCGTACTTTCCTGCTTCGATCTCATATCGCTCAACACGAACGTTGTCCTATGAAAAGCTGTTGTATCGCCCCGTGGTGGACGCAATTATGGCGACGGCGCAACAGCTCCGGCGTTTGCAGACGGGAAACATCCAGTGGTACCTGCTCTACATTTTTCTGGCGCTCGTAGCCATGCTGCTGTTGATGAGGTCCCGATAAATGGCATTGAAGCTGGCACAATTTGCTTTTCTGGTTTTGAGCGCCCCGCTGGTGCGCGGGATCATCGCCCGGCTGAAGGCAGTGCTGCAACGGCGGCGCGGCGCCAGCGTGTGGCGTCCCTATGCTGAACTGGGAAAACTGTTTCGCAAGGAAGACCTGGCTCCCACGTCCGCTTCGTGGCTGTTTCGTGCGGCGCCACGGATGGCTTTCGCTATAACCATGACGGCAGCCGCGTTTGTTCCGGTGATCTCCGCGGCGGGAATGATTTCTTTCAACGGCGACTTCATCCTGCTGGTCTACCTGCTGGCTTTCGGGCGCTTTCTGCTGATGCTCGGCGGATTCGATTCCGGCAGCAGCTTTGGCGGCATGGGCGGCAGCCGGGAAGCGATGGTTTCAGTGCTGGCTGAAGCGCCTCTGGTGCTGTCACTGATGGCGCTTGCCCTGGCGGCAAAGTCGAGCAGCCTGGCCGCGATCGTCGCCTGGACCGGAGTGCAGAATTTCTTCAATATCTCGGTGGTCCACGTTCTGGCCCTGACGTCGTTATTGTTCGTGGCGATTGCCGAAACCGGGCGCATGCCGGTGGATAACCCGACAACGCATCTGGAACTTACCATGCTGCACGAAGCCATGGTTCTGGAATATTCCGGACCCAGCCTGGCATTTGTGGAGTGGGCGCATGCCATCAAGCTGAACCTTTTGGCCGGCCTCCTGGTCGCGTTATTTGCGCCGTGGGGAATCGCAACCAGTTGGACCTTGGGAGCGATTGCGCTGTCACTGGTCCTGTATGTGTTGAAACTAGCTGTGGCGATCGCAGCGATTGCACTGTTGGAAAGCTGCGTGGCCAAGCTGCGGATGTATGCCGTGCCGGAGTTCTTCGGCATCGCGACAGCGCTTTCGATCCTGGCCGTTGTGTTCACCGTAATCATGAGAAGGCAACCATGAGAATCATCAATTTTGCCGCCAGTCAGGCCATCAGCTCGTCAGCGGTGCTGATCTTTCTTACTCTGCTGCTATTGGCGGGCTCACGCCGGATTTCCACCTGCGTCTCGCTTTTTGCCATGCAGTCCCTGGTCATCGCCGCGCAGGTGCTGGCGACGGCCTACCTGCACCGATCGACAGAAGCGTTTGTGATCGGGGCCATGGTCCTCTTAATCAAGGCCGTCGCCCTTCCCTTTGCATTGTTTGGACTGATCAAGCGGCTGCACACGTCGCGCGATGTCAAAGCGTCGATTTCGCCGGCGAGTTCCGTGTTCATCACCGTGGTGCTGATCTTTATCGCTTTCTCCGCGGTCCAGTCCTATGCCAGGGACTTGAATGTTGCCCGCGACCCTCTTGCGGCCGCGGTAGCGATCATTTTGACTGGATGTTTTCTGATGACCAGCCGTAACAAGGCGCTGATGCAGATCCTGGGCCTGCTGGTCCTGGAGAACGGCATCTTCATGGCGGCCCTTATCACCACGTTTGGCATGCCCCTGGTGATCGAGATTGGCATCGTCTTCGACCTGGTGATGGGAGTTTTTCTGATGGGAATTTTTACCTTCCGCATTCGCGAGACATTCGACCACCTGGATGTTTCCAAGCTGCGAAAGTTGAGGGGTTAAGCAATGGTCCTTCTGCTTCCACTCATTTTGCCGGTCGTGCTGGCGGCGCTGTTGCTGGGTTTCAGCGACGGCCGCCAGGCCACGCGTGTGGCCGTTGCGGGCGGATGCGTGGAACTGGTGTTGCTCCTCAACCTGGTCCTTCAGGTTCACAGGCAGACCGCAGTTGTCTTTGGGAGCTATTTCCGCGCGGATGGACTCACCTCTCTCTTTCTTCTCAGTCTGGCATTCGTATTCTTTGTGACGTTGTTGTATTCGGTGAACTATCTGCGGCATGTGCCGCCGGGCAGGTTCTCTTCGCCGCGCTGGTTTTACTGCCTGATGTTCCTGTTCGTTTTTGCCATGCTCTCGGCCTACCTCGCAGAAAATCTGGGCCTGCTATGGATCATGATGGAGGCCACCACGCTGGCCTCGGCGCTGCTGGTGGGCTTTTACAACACGGAAGGCGCGGTGGAAGCCGGTTGGAAATACCTGGTGGTTTGCACGGTGGGAATTGCTTTTGCGCTGTTCGGGACCATCGCTCTTTATCTCGCAGCGGCACGGTCCGGTGTGGCAACGGCTTCCGCTCTTGACTGGACGGCGCTGATGAACGCTGCACCGGAGATGGGCCGCGTCTCCAATCTGGTGAAGCTCGCGTTCCTGTTTGTGGCCGTAGGCTACGGAACCAAGGTGGGTTTTGTGCCCATGCACAGCTGGCTTCCTGACGCGCATGCCGAGGCGCCTTCGCCCATCAGCGCCATGCTGTCCGCTGCCTTGCTGAATTGCGCCATGTACGCGCTTCTGCGCTATGACGCAATCACCGTTCGCGCCCTAGGGCCCGACTTCAGCCACACCATGCTGCTGATCTTCGGGGCATTGTCTCTGATCGGCGCATCGCTGCTGATGATCGTGCAGCGCGACCTGAAGCGCCTGCTGGCTTACAGCAGCGTGGAGCACATGGGCATGGTGGCCACGGGAATCGGCATCGGCGTCCCGCTGGGACTGTATGGAGCGCTGCTGCACACATTCAATCATTCGGCGGCCAAGTCACTGTTGTTTTTTGCCGCAGGCAACGTGCGCGAACACTTTGGCACGTTGCAACTGGACCGAATCAGCGGCATGGCGCGAAGCCTGCGCGGGACCAGCGTGTTTCTGGTGATTGGTGTGCTGGCGATCGTCGGATTGCCGCCGTTTTCGCTGTTCGTCAGTGAGTTTGCCATCCTGAACGCGGCCTTTTCCCAGGAGAAGTTCGCCGTTGTGACGGCCGTGCTCCTGGCCCTGGTGGTCGGATTTGGGGCGCTCATATTTCAGCTGCAGCGAATGCTGAGCGGGAGCGCCGCCATTCCGGAAAGGCCGAGGATGAGCCTGACAGAAGGCGCGGCCATGGCGTTCTGCGCCGCCATGGTGGTGACTCTGGGAGTACATTTGCCCGGCAGCTTCGTCCACATGATCCAGCGCGCGATGGCGGTATTAACTTCATGAGTAGCCGTCCACAGGAGAGAGTTGAAGCTCCGGGAGCGGCCGATGCAACACGGCTGCTGCAAGCGGGCGCGCGACTGGTGTCTATATTTGGGTCTGTTGAGGATGACAGTACCAGAGTGCGTTACATCGTTGACGTCCCCGGATCGGGCTATCGCGTGCTGGAGCAGGCTGTGCGCGGTGCGTTGCCATCGCTTACGCCTATTACTCCCGCCGCCGCGTGGTATGAACGCGAACTTCAGGACCAATACGCCGTGAAGCTTACCGGCCATCCCGATCCGCGGCGCCTGATGCTGCATGACAACTGGCCGCGCGACGTATATCCCATGGCTGCCGCCGTCGAAACGGTGCCATGGGCAGATGAGCCTTACCAGTTCCTGAAGGTGGAAGGCGAGGGCGTTTGTGAAGTGGCGGTCGGACCGGTGCATGCGAGCATCATTGAGCCCGGACATTTCCGCTTCAGCGTGATGGGCGACAACGTTTTGTACCTTGAACTTCGCCACTTCTACACGCACAAAGGAACAGAAAAACTTTTCCAGGGAACACCTGTGGCCTACGGGCCGATGATCGCCGAATCTGTCTCGGGGGATAACTGCTTCGCGCATGCAGTTGCGTATTCCCAGGCAGTGGAGCAGGCGCATGGCATCGCGGTCCCGAGGCAGGCACAGTTGATGCGACTGATTGGCCTGGAGCTGGAGAGAATGATCGCGCATATCGGTGACGTGGGAGCGCTCTCCAATGACGTGGCCTTTGTGCTGCCCGCGGCATATTGCAGCCGCGTGAAAGAAGACCTGATGAAGGCCAGCGCGCAGGCCATGAACACGCGCTTCTGGAAGGGGATCGCATTGCCGGGCGGGGTTGCGCGAACGCTGGCGGTGCCCGCGGTGGAAATCCTGCAGCGGGCAGTGAAGCAAGCGGCGGACGAGTTTGCGAAAATGGCGAACATTATTCTTGACCGGCCGTCTGTGCAAGGCAGGTTCGAGGGCGCCGGCGTGTTGCGGCGCGCCGTGGCTGAAGATCTGGCGGCCGTGGGACTGGTGGCGCGAGCAAGCGGAATGATCACCGATGTGCGCCACGACCATCCTTATGGAGCTTACCGGGATTTGCAGCTCGAAGTGCCGAGCCTGGGCTATGGCGACGTTCTTGCGCGCGCTCGGATACGCATTGAAGAAGCGGCTGTATCTGCCCGGCTGATTCTGGATGCGCTCAGGCAGTTGGCGCCCGGGCCGATCACGGCTGAACTGCCGCAGGCCGCTGCCTTTGAAGGATTTTCCGCGGTCGAGTCACCGCGAGGTGAACTGCTCTACTGGGTGAAGGGTGAGGGCGGCAAACTCTCGCGCTGTCACATCAAATCGCCGTCCTTCCAGAACTGGCCGGCGCTGCCGCATGCGGTGATCGGGAATGTGATTGCGGATTTTCCTCTGATCAACAAGAGCTTCAACCTTTCTTATTCCGGATGTGATCGATGATTTTCGACGTGATCCAGCGCAGCCTGAAGGCCCCCAACCGCCTGGTAACGGTGGACGAACTACTGGGCCGCGCCGAAGGCAGCCGCATGCCTGAGGTGGATCCCGCAAAACTCACGGCCGACATGGCCCTTCAGGCATGCGATGTTTGTCCCACAGCGGCCCTGGCGATGGTCAGGCCACAGGAGACAGAGCTGCTGTCCCTCGATTACGGAAAGTGCATCGGGTGTGGGCGATGCTTTGAGTTCGCTGCGTTCGTGCCCGCGGAGCGGCTGGCCAACTGTGGCGTATCGAAAGCCGGGTTGGCCCGCTATTTCGATTGCGAGCGCGCCACGGAAGTCCAGATAGGTCCTGACGCGCAGGAAGTCCGCCAGGAAATATTTTCCCTGGTGGGACGCGCGTTGAACATCCGGCAGTTGGATGCAGGGTCCTGCAACGGATGCGAGGCCGAGATCGCCGCTCTCACCAATCCTTATTACGACCTGGAGCGGTTTGGGATTCATTTTGTCGCGTCTCCAAAGCACGCGGACATGCTGCTGGTGACTGGCCCCGTAACGCGCAACATGGCCGTTGCGGTGAAGAAGACATACGAAGCCACGCCAGCGCCCAAACTAGTGGTGGCCGTGGGGGCCTGCGGGTGTAGTGGCGGCATCTTTGCCTCCAGCTATGCTGTTGCCGGCCCGCTTGAGAAACTGGTTCCCGTGGATGCCTACATCCCCGGTTGCCCGCCAACACCGGCTATGCTGCTGACGGGAATCCTGGAAGTGCTGCGGCGGGCGACGAAACTCAGTGTCAGCAAGGGTTAAGTCATTCGCTTAGCCCGGCGCGCTGAACCCGCGCAGTGTTCCCTAACATCTATAATAGGCACTGAGCTTTTATGCCCACACAGACCATTGCCGTTGCCATGTCCGGCGGTGTCGATTCGTCGACCGTTGCGGCGATGCTGCGCGCAGAGGGGCACAATGTTGTGGGGCTGACGATGCAGCTGTGGAACCAGCGCCGCCTTGCCGGACACGAAGGCATGCCTGACCAGGTGCAGGGCCGCTGCTGCTCGATCGATGACGTGTATGACGCGCGCCGCGTGGCCGAGGACCTGGGCATTCCGTATTACGTGGTCAACCACGAAGAGCGTTTTGAGCGCGACGTGGTGCGTCCATTTATTGATGAGTATCTTTCCGGTCGCACGCCGATTCCTTGCAGCCTTTGCAACAACCATCTTAAGTTCGACCAGTTGCTGATTACCGCGCGGCAAATTGGGGCGGACATGCTGGCGACGGGGCACTATGCGCGCTGCGAGTTTTCCGCGGAGCGCAATCGCTGGCTGCTGCGCCGCGCCGCCGATCCGGCCAAGGACCAGACATATTTTCTCTTTGGACTGACGCAGGAGCAGTTGAGCCGTACGCTGTTTCCGCTGGGACACATGAACAAGCCACAGGTGCGCGAGCTGGCGCGCGAGCATCATCTGGCGCTAGCGGAAAAGCCCGACTCGCAGGAGATATGCTTTGTGCCGGGCGGCGACTACAAGCGCTTTATCGACGCTTATCTCAACGAGCAGGGCGAGCAACTGCCTGATACTTCCGGCGAACTGGTCACGACGGACGGCAAGGTGCTGGGACACCATGAGGGCGTCCACAACTTTACCGTGGGCCAACGCAAGGGACTGGGCGTTGCCACGGGCTCGCCGCTCTATGTGATCAACATCAACGGCGCCGAGGGCAAGGTGACCGTGGGCGGGAATGATGATCTGCTTTCGCGCACGCTCATTGCCCGCGACCTGAACTGGATTGCCGTCGATGGTCTGCACGATTCCGGCACCGACGCCAACACGCCGATGCGAGTTCAAGCAAAGATTCGCCATCGCCATGAGCCCGCGCCAGCAGTGCTGGAGAACGCGCCGAACGGCGAGGTCCGTGTTACGTTCGACGAGCCGCAAAGGGCCATCACGCCGGGACAGGCTGTGGTGTTTTATCAGGACGATCTGGTCGTCGGCGGCGGATGGATTGCGGAGACGGCGCGATAGGCCGCGATCCAAAGCACGCAAAATTACCATCAGTCATACCCCAACGCCATCAGACGATCGACGCCTGTGGCACGTCGCGCTGTAAAGCAACTCGCCACGACGCCTGGTTCCGCCAAGCTCTGCCTGAGGTCTTCGGTTTTCAATCACCCGATTTTGGCAATTTCGGCGATTTTGGCAATCTCACCACCCCACCCCCCATGGCCTCGACTAGGATTCCAAAGGACTTATCCCGTTCGACCCCGGAGATTTGCCTTCAAATCATACTCCAATCCCGTCGAATCAGGCTCCAACTGCGTCGAATCCGCTCTTGAATCAGTGTCATCAGTGTTGATCAGTGGTGAGATTTTGGTTTTCCGGTCACCCGATCACGCGCGATCACCAGATCATCCGATCTAGTGGTGTCCCCCCTGCCTTCATCCCAGACCATCCCAGATTGGCGTAGGGTTGAGAGGTTTTGGGTTTTAGCTAAGAGCTAAGAGCCAAAGGCCAAGAGCCGTTTTTCTGTTGTCAAATATCTTGCGCACATCGGCGCTGGCCTCAACATAGCCGATAGCTGCGGCGAATTCAATGAGGAAAAAGGACAAAGCCGGGCACCGGAAGCCTACGCTTTCATATAATACGTCCACAAAGGGACAGCATTATGCTCGGGTGCTACCTATAAACGCTTGTCCTTCTACGAACTCGATACTAGTCTATTCAAATGGCTTTCTATTTTTTCTAATGTTCCACCAATCATCGTTTCCGGATCTGCTCGTCGAACGGCGGTTTACCTAATTAGGAGAGCAAATGAACGCGCAAGACAGATCGACTCACAGTGGCGATATTCCGAGTTGGCGTCAGACTGCTCTGTGGGAGAAATTGAAATCAAAACGGTCCCCAGAAGCAGAAGCCGTGCGTTCTACTTTTGAACGTTGGCTTCCGAAGATCCAAAACATCCTGACGCTAGGAGGCACATCGCCTACTGATTTTACTTTGCATGACGCGGGGCACGCTTTTCGAGTAGCGCAACGAATGGCCCAACTCGTCCCCCAGGACATTCTGGGACATCTATCTGTATATGAGCTCGCACTCCTGCTGCTTTCGGCCTATCTACATGATATTGGCATGACGCCAGAACAAAGCAAAATAGTGCGACACTATCAGTATTTAGTCACTGGAAACCAAACATTGCTTTCGTCGCCGGAGCAACACTTATTCCAACTATTTTTAGATGACCAATTTGATGGAGTAACGGCACCAATTGCAAAGAACACCCCAACCGAGAGTGATCTGCGCCGCACAAGCGAGATCATCACCTACTACGCTCGTTTTCGTCACAATGATTGGTCGGAAGAATGGATCAGGAGCAATCTTTCTGAGGAAACATTAGGAACCTATGAGGGCTGGGTAAATGACCTCATTACGATTTGTCGCAGCCACCATGAGGGCTACTCTGACCTTCGGCAAGAGCGATTCAAACCTCGGCTCGTTGGTAGTCCTGCAACGGTTTTTCAAATGCGTTACTTAGCGGTTATTTTGCGAGTAGCCGATATCTTAGAATTTGATCCTGAACGAACCCCCCTGGTCCTTTTCAAGCATCGTTTCATATCACCAAGCAGCCTGATCT
>JBAVUZ010000208.1:0-3650 GCA_049697035.1 Candidatus Angelobacter sp.
AGTTGACATCACCTGTTTATGAGGGCAAAATAAGCCCAAAGCCAAAGTTATGGGTATAAGACGTGGAGAACGGGGAGAAGGTTAAATCTCCGGTGTTTTACGTCCCTTCCCAAAAAGAGTGGCAAACCCAAGAGAAGAAACTGGTCCTCGGGCCACAATGACTGTGTCCCCAGGGACAGCCCGGAGTAAGGAACGTGTCTCGAATTAAAGGTAAAGTGAAATGGTTCAATAACGCAAAGGGCTTCGGCTTTATCGGCCGGGATGACGGCCCTGATGTGTTCGTCCACTACAGTGCCATCCAGTCGGAGGGATACAAAAGCCTCCAGGAGGGCGATGACGTTGAATTCGAAATTGTTCAGGGACAGAAAGGCCCTCAAGCAGAGAGCGTAACCAAACAAGCAACAACGCAATCTGCCTGATCGATTGTTCCTCTGTTGAACTGCTTTCGAAGACCCGGTTGACCCCACTACCGGGTCTTTTTGTTTTGTCGCTGCGTTCCACACACCTCGACCTCTGTTCGCGCGCCTATATCCGCATGCTCCTGATGCACGCCGCTCGGCGCGCAAGCCGGCTTGGCAGCCCTCATTCAGCTTTCGGCGTCGATTAAAAACATCGTCACACGATTAATCCCAGCTGTTCCCCACCATGGCTTTCCGCGTAGCAGCCTCAAGCTGCTCCGCAAATAGTTCCCTCGGTATTAAGTCGGACTCTTGCTCGCTCACCCATTGGAGTTACAAGCTCTTTTCTGTGGAAGCAGAGTAGATGCGTCCCTAAACTCAACTTCGCTGCTTACCCCCAACAGAGAGAGATTACAAACTTGTCTAAAAAGACCGTGTGCTTGTGTGCATTCATGCTGTTGCTGGTTGGGACATCTTTTGCCGGTGTCACCGTTCAATCTCCATCAACCACCAGCGTTACTTCGCCTGTCCATTTTGTTGCGACGGCAACTTCCACTCACCCCATCACGGCAATGCGCATTTATGTGGATGGAATCAGTGTTTTTCATAACACCAGCGCCAGCCTTGATACCTTGCTGACCATCGCACCTGGCCAGCACAGCGCCGTGGTTCAGGCCTGGGACTCGACTGGCGTAGTCTTCAAGAACGCAATGGTCTTGACGGTCGGCAGGTCATCTTCGCCAACTCCGACTCCGACACCCTCCGCTTCGCCCACGCCAACTCCGTCAACTTCTCCCACGCCCACTCCTTCCGGGGCCACCGTAAAAAGCGACATCGACCAGATGCCCGGCTGGGAGAACTGCACCGTCTGCGCCGGGGCCAATGCTGCGGGTCCTTCAGCTATTTATTCCATGACGGAAAACGTGCTCTCTCCCGCGCTCGATGGCAAATCAGCCCAGTTCAATCTTGGTGGCAGCACCCCATATTCTGACGCGCTGTGGTGGAAGCAGCTTGGCGGCAACAATGCCATCCAGAATTTCACCTACGACGTGAATTTTTACATCACCAATTCCGCCGCGCCGCAAGCTCTGGAGTTTGACGTTAACCAGTCCAACAACGTCTATAAATTCATTTTCGGCACGCAATGCAACATCAAAGATGGCGCTCAATGGGACGTGTGGGGCAACGCTTCGGGCAACTGGATTCACACCGGAATTCCTTGCACAGCGCCTGCTGCCTACATCTGGCACCATCTCACATGGCAACTGCAGCGCACCGCAACGCAGGTTATCTACGTCTCGCTCACATACGATGGCGTTACGCATTATGTGAATCGCAGTTATCCGGCGCGTCCTAACAACGTGAGTGAAATCAACGTCGCCTTCCAGATGGATGGAGATAGCAAGCAAACTGCTTATTCCGCCTGGCTGGATAAAGTCTCGCTTACTTACTGGTAACCAGCCGCATCACTCGCAGCAAACTCTTCCCGGGACTATCGTGTCCCGGGTTTTTATTTGCTGCCTGCGCTCGCGCGGTTTGGCGTGAGGCTCACTCGCACCCAATAGTCCGGCTTGGGCGGAGGCGTAAATGCCGCCTTCGCCAACTTGGGCCGCAGACACGTGTCGCTTGCAGTCTCCGGGACCACCAGCATCTGCTGTATCGATCCGCTCTTGCCCACTTGCAGGATCAGCAGAGTCGGCGCGGGGCCGCTGGCAGCCGCGCTGCAATCTTTCACCGCGCGCAGATAGCGGCTGGAGAATTCTTGTGCTATCACGCTGTCATATTTCTGGCCTTCCAGCGTGGCCACGTTGGCCGTCACCGCTTTGTACGCGTCCATGATCTTGCGGAAGGGAACAGCGGAATCCCGGGCCCACGTTTTCACCTTGTCAAAATAATCTTTCGTTCCCCACGTGCCTGCGTCCCATTGATCGCCAATTTGCGTCATGGTTTCGTCCGTCACCATGTAATCGCCAAAGCGCGCCGCCATCTGCGCCAGTTGGTTCTGCCCGACTTGAGTCACGCCGTACTGCGCCACCAGCGCCTGATATCCCAACATCGCCCGTGACCAGGAAAGATGCTGCACAATGTTTCCCAACTCGCGGTCACCGATGATCGACTGCGTAATCTGCCAGTAAAGAATATCGCCCGCTTTGCCTCCGGCCTTGTTGGCTGATTCCTCGGCAAATTTCTCTACGTCGCCTTCCTTGCCGCGCCACTTCGGCATCAGCCCGCGCGCCACTTCCTGGTAGCTGTAATAAAACTCCGGCTCATACGAGATGGCCCTTTGCAGAAAGGCCGTCAGGTCTTCGGCTTCCCAGCCTTTTAGCCGTCCGATTTGCAGCATCACGTAGTACCACTCCGGACACTTCGCCTCGGCGCCCATCAATTCCGTTTCCGCCAGCTTCAAGCGTTCCTGCATCAGCCGGCCGCCTTCCGGAGTTACAGAAGCTGCGTCGCCCTGGCCGCGTGCCTGCCAAGCATAGTTCAGGTAGCCGTAACCCAACGCCACCTTTGCCGTCACCGATTCAGGACGCTGCGCCGTCCAGCGCTTCAACCGGTCCAGCGTGTCAGCCCATTCCGCTTCTGTCACCGGTGGCTTCACTTGGGGTGTTTCCAACGCGGAATAGAACGCATAAAGCTTCCAGCCGCCTCCGGCGAATCTTGTTCTGTCGGCGCGCTCCGCCGCTGCCACGCTATCCAGGACCAGGAAATTTTCCTGCTCCATCTGCGTTCGCACGCGTGTGCCAAATGCCGTCTCATCCTTCTCGGCCAAAAGCACGGCGATGGCGTTCAAATCGGCGGTGGTCGGCAACGTTCGCGGCCCATCCGTCGCTTTCTCTGCCAAAGAGGCCGTATCCTCGCCCTTGGCCGCGCGGATTCTGCGCGCAACATCGCCCAATGAACTCTGGGCTGCCAGTCTTATGCCAGATATTGCCATCACAGCCGCCAACAACATGCTCGGATAGAGAAATCTTCGCCGCATGCCCTCAAGCATAGGCCACCTGCCCCGCCAGCCGACAGTTACAGGAGTGCTAAGTCATTGACCGATAAGGCCAGTGCCGAATGATCGTGGTTTAGGGATTTTGCTTTTCCGATTTTGCGGGATCACGGCGATACCCCGTGGTAGGGTTTTGCTTTTCCCCGATCTGCGTTATCTGCGCAATCTGCGGCGAAAGATTTTTGGGTTTTTCAACTCTGCGCCGCGCAAATATCGCTCTTCTCCGCGTCTCCGCGGTGAGGTTTTTTGAGCTT
>JBAVUZ010000209.1:0-2017 GCA_049697035.1 Candidatus Angelobacter sp.
ACACAGGGCACGTCTGGGATGTTCATAACGACTTTATTGGTCTTCAGATCGATGACGTAAAGCAGCCCTGCCCCAAGATGCGCGGAAAGAAGATAGCCATCGTCGTAATCGATAGTGAGATAGTCGAAGCGTTTTCCCGGCGGCCCGGGCAGGTCAATGGTCGCAACCTGCTTTAGCGTGGTTCCGGCAGGTGGAGGAGCTGCGGCCGCCGTGGGACGAAGCATTTTCGTACCGAATAAAGTGAGTCCGGCCATGACCAAAAGAGCTGTCGCAAAAACTGTTCGCTTCATCAATCGACCCTCCACCGCATTCTTGGCGCAGCTTCTATTTTTTGGCCGAGTTGGTCTGGTCCAGCGCTGCGCGCAGGCCCTTAGCCAGCTTAAGCGCATCGTCATTGGCCCAGAAATGCATAAAGAACAAGCGCGGCTGCTCCTGGAGCATGTGGCTGTGCAGGGCCGTCACGGCAATACCGTTTTCGCGGAGAGCCTTGATGACAGGATTCACTTCCTTGGCCAGCAGAACAAAATCTCCGGTAATGGCTGCTTTGCCACCGCCTGTCGGCTGGAAGTTGAGCGCGGTGGCCACGCCCATGGAGTTTGGAATCGCCATGCCGCTTTCAGTAATGTGCTCGGCACGCGGCACGCCGACTTGATAGATCCCACCGTTGTTTTTACCGCCATGGCCAAGAATCTGGTCGATTTGCTTGGTGTCGATGTCGAGCTCGGGCGGCGCACTTGCAGCCCCGGCATCAGTCGTCTTGGTCTTTCCGATCGCCTGATGAATGGCTTTGGCCATGTTGGCGGCATTGCCCATGCCGTGAATGTGCATGTACATCACGCGCGGGGATTCACCAATCAGGTGGTTGTGCAACGCGGTGATATCGATCCCGCCGGATTGCAACTCTGCCATCACGGGCCCCACTTCATCCTCGGCAAGCACAAGGTCGCCCATCGCCATGGCGTTCCCTTGCGATGTCGCTTTGAATGCCACCCACGATCCCAGAGCCAGGCCGGCTTTGATCTGCACTCCATTCAGCGTGACGTTCATATCCTTGCGCGGCAGAGCATATTTGTGTGTGCCGTCCGGTTGGTCCTGCCCGGTGCGCCCCATGGCGGCGTCCACCTCTTTCCAATCTGCGGACGCGGGTGCCTTTGCTCCTTTATGAGTCTGGGCCCAGGTTGTGATGGATGAGAGAACAAGAACGACTAGAAAAAACTGGAACTTTGCAGACATAACAACTCCTTTCTTGTTATCTGCCATGCTTCGAGCCATCTAATACTATCGGGCTTTATAGGTTGTTGCCAGCACACGTCAGCTAATTACTTTGCCACGTGGGTCAGCATCACAATTCCCAGGGCAAAAATCAGTAAGGAAACAATTTTTCTGAAATAGTTCTCAGGGATGCGCGCCAGGACGCGGCCTCCTGCCAGCGTGCCGATGGTGACGCCCGCTACCATAATGGCGATTGAAGCTGCTAGTCGATGGACAGTTTCCGGGCTGCTAAAGAAATAGATTGGCATGCGCGCACCATCCACGATCAGCGCGATCGCCGTGGCGGTAGCGACAAACGTCTTGGCTTCAAGATTGAAGCCGAGCATGGCCGCGGAACGGACGCCGCCCTGATTGCCGACTAGTCCGCCCAGCAAGCCGGATAGCGCGCCGCCAAGCCACGCTATTTTCTTGCCAAAGCGCATCTTCTTTGAGAGACCGGTGAGCCCCATGAATCCGGCAAAAACCAAAAGTCCGCCAAGAATGTAAGCCAAGATCGGGCTACTAAAGCGTGAGCCCAGCCACGCGCCCAGCAATCCTCCAGCGGCGCTGGCTATGCCAAAATTCTTGAGCAGATGGCGGTCGATCTTGTGCCGCAGGTTCCAGAAACGAATGGCCGTCGCAACCAGGTGCGGGATTGAGACCGCGACGACCGCTTCCTTCGTCCCCACGCTCAAGGCCAGCAGCGGCGTGAGCACGCTGCCGATACCGAAGCCAGAGAGCGCTGCAATGGCCCCACCGAGGATCG
>JBAVUZ010000210.1:0-3705 GCA_049697035.1 Candidatus Angelobacter sp.
CCCCAAAGACCGCACGTCGTCCCAGGGGATCGCGCTGGAAGGTCGAAACCAGACGCCGGCTGATTTCGTCCGCAACTTGATCAAGGTTCATCATTTTTCCTGAACCCGTTGGGCACTCAATCAGAAACGACTCATGGTAGTACTCATAAAACCGGCGTAGCGCCTGGATCAGAAGAAAGTTTGCGGGAAACCAGATGGGGCCGCGCCAGTTGGAGTTGCCGCCGAAGAGACCAGTGGTCGATTCAGCGGGCTCATAGTCAACCTGGTGGTTTATGCCAGCCACATCGAGCGTGTAAGGATGCTCGCGGTGATATCGCGAAAGCGCGCGAATGCCATGCGGTGAGAGAAACTCATCTTCATTGAGCATGACGGTAAGAATGCGCTGGAGCTGCTCGCGGTCGGTAATGGAAAACAGGCGGCGCTCTTTGTGGCCCGCGGTCTCCATGCAGGCCATGTGTTCGGTAAGGTCTTTGCGATTTTCAATGAACCATTCCAGGCGCATTTTGAAGCCCGGCATGGAATCAAGGAGCTCCGGCTCCATGATCTGCACGGCAAAAAGCGGACTCAGGCCGACCATGGAGCGGACGCGCAGAGGCACGCGCGATCCATCAGGGAGGTGAAGCACGTCATAGAAGAAGCCGTCTTCCTCGTTCCACAGGCAGAGGCCGTCATCGCCCAGATGGTTCATGGCGCGCGCAATATAAATGAAGTGCTCCCAGAATTTGCTGGCGACATCCTGATACACGGCGTCGCAGGCAGCCAGTTCCAGCGCGATGGCCAGCAGATCGAGCGAGTACATCGCCATCCAGCTGGTGCCGTCAGACTGCTCAATGTGCCCGCCGGTGGGCAGCACGGAGCTGCGATCAAACACGCCAATGTTGTCCAGCCCCAGAAAGCCGCCTTGAAACACGTTCATGCCGTCCGGGTCTTTACGGTTGACCCACCAGGTAAAGTTCAAAAGTAGCTTATGAAAGACGCGCTCAAGAAATTGCGTGTCGCCTACTCCGCCGTTCTTGTCTTTATCGATGAGGTAGACCTGATACGTGGCCCAGGCGTGTACTGGAGGATTCACGTCGCCAAACGCCCATTCATAGGCGGGGATCTGTCCGTTGGGATGCATGTACCACTCGCGCAGCATCAGCACAAGCTGTTCCTTGGCATAGCGGGGATCGATCATTGCCAGTGATACGCAGTGGAAAGCCAGGTCCCACGCCGCATACCACGGGTACTCCCATTTGTCGGGCATGGAAATAATGTCAGCGTTATAGATGTGTCCCCAGGCGTGGTTGCGTCCGCTCTTGCGCTCAGGCGGCGGCGCAGGCTCCGCCGGATCGCCCATGAGCCAGTCACGGACTACATAGTGGTAATACTGCTTGGTCCATAGCAATCCGGCAAAGGCCTGGCGCATCACGTTGCGCGTGTCATCATCTGTGTTGGAAGCAATGATGCTTGCGTAGAATGCGTCGGCTTCCGCTTTGCGCGCGGCAAATGTGCGTTCAAATTCATCGCCTAATGCGCCCACTCCAGTGATTCCAGGCTGGTCTTTCCTGAGCCGCAGCTTGATGGAAATTTCTCCACCCATAGGCACGGTGAATTTGTATTGCATGGCGGCTTTGGTGCCTTTGAGCTGCGGGTTCACTGCCGTGGTCTCAGCGTTGATCACGTAACGATGAAACGCGTCCTTCACATAGGGCGAAACATTTTTTGCGCCGAAGAGACGCTCTCTGTTCGTTTCGTTTTCAGTGAACAGAGGGGAGCCGCCATTAGCATAGTAGAGGCGGTAATCGCCTATCTCGCTTTCCCGCGCCAGTATTGTGTCTGTGCCAGTAGTTTTGTCCAGTGCCAGCGCAGGTTTGGGCTTCGCTGCCCAGGACCATGTGTTGCGAAACCAGAGGGTTGGCAGGAGCTGAATTTCAGCGGCTTGCGGCCCGCGATTGGCTACCGTGATGCGAATACAAATATCGTCCCCGTCAGCTTTCGCGTATTCGACAAAAACATCGAAGTAGCGGTCTTCATTGAAAAGGCCGGTATCAATCAGCTCAAATTCAGGTTCAGTCTTTGAACGGCGCCCATTCTCCGCGACTAACCTTTCATACGGGTATTCCGCCTGCGGATACTTGTACAGATACCTCATATAGGAGTGCGTGGGAGTGGAATCCAGGTAGAAGTAATACTCCTTCACATCCTCGCCGTGGTTGCCCTCTTCACCGTTCAGACCAAACAGGCGCTCTTTGAGGATTGTGTCCCGGCCATTCCAAAGCGCAATCGCAAAACACAAACGCTGGTGCCGGTCACAGATTCCCGCCAGACCATCTTCATTCCAGCGATAAGCGCGGGAGCGGGCATGATCATGCGGAAAATATTCCCACGGCTGGCCGTTAGCGCTGTAGTCCTCACGGACGGTCCCCCACGCGCGTTCGCTTACGTATGGACCCCAGCTTCGCCACGGGGCCGTGTGGTCTGGCGATTCCCTGAGCCGGAGTTCTTCTGCGGTTATTTCTGCCACACGTAAGTTCCTAGCGAATCGCACTTGAGCGAATCATTGTTTAGAGAATCAGTCCTGAGAGAATCGTGAGCGCCCAACCAGCCAATCAATCACAGTGATTTTTATTTCCTTTTCATCTGGCGGCGAAACAGCGTATCCAGTCCGGCCTTGCTCTTTTCATATTCTTCCTGAGAGATCTTGCCGCTCACGCGTTCAGTCTCAAGCTGGAAGAGTTCATCTTTCAGCACGTCCAGCATATCGCCCTGTGGTGGTTTAGCCGACTGAGTCTGCGCCTGCGCGCGCGCTTTGGTCTTCGCTCTGGCTGCTTTAGGATCTTGTGCAGCCGCTCTTGCCGCGGTGCTCTTGCGCCACATAACGAACGCGCCACCGCCGATCAGAATCACCAGCGCGCCCACGATAAACCAAAGCGCTTCTCGCGTGCCGCCGGAAGAACTGGGAATCGGCGTTCCGCTGCTCTCGCCCGCCGGCTGGCCAGCATTGCCGCCCGGCGCCTCTGTGGGAATGAGTCCTTCACCGGACACCGAAAATTTCACTTCCTGATTGGCGGGCACGTTCTTGGCGAAAAAGACGGCGAGTCCCGCTTCGTCCACATCCTGGGCAAAGCCGCCGGAAACGCCATTGAACTTCATGCTCTTGGGTAGCAGTACGCCAAGCTCGCTCAAAGGTGATTCGGGCTTCAGGGAAAATTCATGCGACCCGCTGTACGGCACTTTATAGGTCACTTCAAAACGCGTCTGCCCGGGTTTGATGGGAAAATTATATGCATAACGGTTCTTTGCTCCGGAAGGGACCGCGGCCACGGTGAGCGGCATGCCGCTTGTACCGGTGAGAGAGGCTTCGCCAATCTGAGCGCCATCCGGCAGCGTGATGGCAAAGGTCTGGTTGCCGATTTTTGTGCGCGGAGGTTGCGACTGGTTGTTGATGATGTAAAGCTCTTGCACGTCCATGTTGCCACCGCTGGCCTGCAGATGGAAGACCCGCGCATCGGTAACCAGCCCTTCAACCTGAGTGGCAGCGTCATAAACAGTGATGTCAACTGTTGTGACGCCAGGCGGCGCGGCCTTGAAATAATGCACGTTCTGCCGCGCCACGCGGACAAGATGCTGTCCGCCGGCGTCCGGAACATTGAGCGTGTAATGGCCCTGGCTGTCGGTCTTGGTGGTTCCTACTTCTTCCATGCCGCTGGCCAGCGAGAGCAG
>JBAVUZ010000211.1:0-2415 GCA_049697035.1 Candidatus Angelobacter sp.
GCCCAAAGAACGGAACTGCTCCGACCTCGCCAAACACCACCGGCTTACCCGGCTGGATCAACGCTCCGGTAAAAAAGAACTTTGCTCCCAACGTCTTGAGCGCTTGTTCCACCAGATCAAACTTTCCCATCGAGACGCCTCCGGAGAGCAGCAGCATGTCGGCCTTCAACCCCTCTTGGATCAACTCCGTCAGCTTGCCTTCTTCGTCTGGCGCAATCGGTAGCTGCACCGGCTCGCCGCCGCATTCCGCCACCAGCGCCGCCAGTGAATAGCTGTTGCTGTTGCGGATCTGGCTCGGCCCCGGCTTCTCCGCCACTTCCACCAGTTCGTCTCCGGTAGAAAGGATCGCAACTTTCGGCCTGCGGTAAACCTTTACGCTCGCTTTGCCCGCGGCGGCAGCCAACGCAATCTGCGCTGGTTCCAGACGCACGCCGCACGGCAAAAGCTCCTGACCTGCGTGTGCTTCTGCTCCGGCCGGCACAACGTTTTCTCCGCTCGTGACGGCCCGCTGTATTTCGACGAGGTCTTCTACTCTCTTCTCTGCAGGCTCGGATTCCGCATCTCCCGCAATCTCCAGAATATGATCGTCGTCCGCAATGCTCGCGCGATTCTCCGGTTCCTTTTGCGTTCCTTCGAGTCCTTCGTCGTTGATTTCCTGGCTTTTGCGCTCCGTGTATTCCACCATCACCACGGCATCCGCGCCCGCAGGGACTGCCGCTCCGGTCATGATTTCTACTGCTTCGCCCGAAGCCACTGGCAGATCGTAGCTATCGCCCGCCCTTACCTGCCCCACTACGCGAAGGAGCATTAGCGCACTCGCCAGATCGTCTGCCCGGACCGCAAAACCATCCCGCGTGGCCCTTGGGAACGGAGGAAAATCTCGGTCAGCCGTGATCGGCTCCGCTAAGACTCGTCCCACGGCCTGCATCAATAAGAGTTCTTCGCTCGGGCGATCTCCAGCCTTTAAGATCTGCTGGCAGCGCTCGCGCACTACTTCATAGGCCTCTTCAAAGCTCAGGACTCCCGCGCACTGTACAGCCGTATTCATAAGTTGATTCTAGCTTGAGAAGCTCAGAACTCTTGTGGACTCCGCGGCCCTGGCGGTTTAAGTTGGTTCGGCTAGGCGTCGTCGCAAGCCTCTGTTCGATTCGCATCTTTTCGCGAAAGTCGCGGCCAGCCAGTGCTGATCTCCGCTCGTCTGCGAAAATCTGCGGCCAAAAATCTATGCGATCCGCTCCGCTGGCTCGTCATACGAGCTTGCCCGGTTCAACTTGTCCATCGACTCGCGATCCAGCTCAAGCTGTGTCGACTGCGCGAGTTCGTTGAGTTGCTCCACGCTGGTCGCGCTGGCAATCGGCGCCGTAATACTCGGGCGCGCCATGAGCCATGCCAATGCCACCTGCGCAGGCTTGCTCTGGTGACGCTCCGCCACCTGGTCCAGCGCCTGCAAAATGCGGAAGCCGCGATCATTCAGATATTTCTTCGTCGCCTGGCCGCGCTGGCTCTTCTTCAAGTCATCCTGTGAGCGATATTTGCCCGTTAGAAAGCCGCTGGCCAGCGAATAGTAGGGAATCACGCCGAGCTTTTCTTGCATTGCCACTGGCTCCAGCGTGGTTTCATACGTCGCGCGCTCATACAGGTTGTAATGCGGTTGCAGGCTCTCATACCTGGGCCAGCCATGCTTGCGGCTCGCCGCCAGGGACTCGCGAGTCCGCTCCGCCGTGAGGTTGGAGCAGCCAATCACCCGCACTTTGCCTTGCTGAATCAGTTGCGCGTACGTTTCCAGCGTCTCTTCCACCGGCGTATTCGGGTCGTCGCGATGGGATTGATAAAGATCAATGTGGTCCGTCTGCAATCTCTTGAGCGACGCTTCCACCTGCCGCATGATCCATGCTTTGCTCAATCCCTTGCCCTGGCCAGGAATCTCCGCTCCCACCTTGGTGGCGATCACAACCTTGTCGCGCTTCCCGCTGCGCTTGAACCAGTTGCCGATGATCGTCTCACTCTCGCCGCCCTGGTGCCCGGGCACCCAGGTTGAATAGCTGTCCGCGGTGTCGATAAAGTTCAGGCCTGCGGCCACGAATGCGTCAAGGATCTTGAATGACGTTGCTTCGTCGGCCGTCCATCCAAACACGTTGCCGCCCAGCATCAGCGGAGCTACTTCGATTGAGGATTGTCCCAGTTGGCGCTTTTTCATCGCAGAAATCTCCAAGCTCCATTTTACTAGCGCGGAGGCTGCCAACAAGGATAAGCGAAGATCAGGATTCGACGATGGTCCAGCGCCTGGCGCGAAACTATTGAACCCACCCTGAAGCGAGCGCACCGAAGCCGGAAGAGTGGGTGGGATAGAGAAATGGGGCGAGCGCCGTAGGTGCGACACCAGAAAGCAAGGGTGTCAAACCGACTCTTCTTCGG
>JBAVUZ010000212.1:0-3045 GCA_049697035.1 Candidatus Angelobacter sp.
CCGAAAAATTCCCCGGCGGCGACGTCACCGCAACAGCGGGGCGCCCATTATCTGCAAGTGGTTGCGCGGTTGAAGCCTGATGTACCTATGGAACGCGCGCGCGAAGAGATGAACCTGATTGCGCGCGGCCTGGCAAAGCAATATCCCGATACAAACCATGGATTCACGGCTGTCGGACTTTCGTCCGAGCTCGAACATCTGGTGGGCAAGACGCGACCGCGTATGGTTGTCTTGCTGATATCGGTTGGTGTGGTGCTGCTGATAGCGTGCATGAACGTGGCCAATCTGCTGTTGGTCCGGGCGAGCCGCCGCAATCGCGAAATTGCTCTTCGCGCAGCGCTGGGCGCCAAGCGTATGCGGGTAGTGCGGCAGATGCTTACGGAAAGCTTGGTGCTGGGGCTGGGCGGCGCCCTCTTTGGCATTCCCATCGCCCTGTGGGCGCTCAAACTTTTCATTGCACTGAACGCACAAAACCTGCCCCGCATCCAGAATGCCAGGCTGGATGGAAATGTGCTTCTCTTCACTGCCGGTATCGCGCTCCTGACGAGCCTGATCTTCGGCCTGGTGCCGGCCATCCGTGCATCAAGCCCCAATCTTACAGAGTTTATGAAGGAAGGGCGCGGCACAACTGCCAGCGGATCTCACCAGCGGCTTCGTGGCGCGCTGGTAGTCATGGAAACGGCTGGCGGGTTGGTCCTGCTTGTTGTTGCGGGGTTGCTGCTTCGCAGTTTCCATCGATTGGTATCGGTTGATCCGGGACTTAACCCACGGAACGTGCTGACGTTGACGTTTGATCTGCCGGAAACAAAGTATAACGACCAGCAACAGATGGATTTTTATACAGAACTTCTTTCCAGGGTGCGCGCTCTGCCGGGTGTAACTTCAGCCGGGGCAGTCACCCCGCTCCCTCTCAGCGGGAATAACGCGATGATCACGTTCCAGATTGAGGGTCATCCTGTGCCGAAGTCAGAAGAACCGTCCGCGGACATTGAATCGGCCTCGCCCGGCTTCTTTAAGACTTTGAACATTCCATTGCTTCGAGGACGTGATTTCAGTGAGCGGGATGACAGCAAGGCCCCGGGCGTGGTGATAGTGAATGAAGCTTTTGCCCACAAGTACTTTCCCAATGAAGAAGCAGTGGGCAAGCGGATTACTCCCGGCGCTTCGAACAGCGGAGAGCCACCCTTGCGGGAAATCATTGCTGTAGTGGGCAATGTAAAGAATCGCAGCCTGGATTCAGAAGTTGTGCCGGTCTATTACATCCCTTCAACCCAACTGAACTTCGGTTCTATGTCTGTGTGCCTGAGGACGAGCAATGATCCGCATAGCGTAGCTTCAGCGGTGCGCAACGTGGTTTCTTCCATGGATCCTGACCTTCCTGTGTATGACATCAAGACGATGGAAGAATATCTGGCTTCGTCAGTGGCAACGCAGCGTTTCAACGCAATGCTGCTGGAAGCTTTTGCCGTGTTGGCGCTGCTGCTTACCGGAATCGGTCTCTACGGGGTAATTGCCTATGCGGTGGCGCAACGCACACATGAAATTGGCGTTCGCATGACACTGGGCGCGTCGCGCTCGCAAGTGGTACAGATGGTGCTGAAGGCCGGCCTGCAACTTACGGGAATCGGGGTGGCGACGGGCGTGGTACTGTCACTGGTCGCGACGAAGTTCGCCACGTCGTTCAGCAGTCTGTTGTTTGGCGTTAAATCCACTGACGTTGTGACTTTTTCCGCGGTGGTAGGGATGGTCACAGTGGTTTCCTTGCTAGCATGCTACATCCCCGCGTACCGCGCATCGAAGGTGGATCCCATGATTGCCCTGCGTTACGAATAGACTCCTTCCTGAAAGAGGGCAATAAAAGGTTTGCGTGAGCGGGGCTTTTTGCTAGCTATCAAAAAAAGTGCTCATCAAGCGGAACAAGAATCTTAAATGGGTTGACTGTTCCGAATGCCGCGCGCTGACGCTTCCTGCGCTTCGCTGCACCATCGACAGTCACGGCTTGTTGCGGATCGTTGAATACTTGTGCTGGACGAGCGTAGCGCGCGTTTGCTGCCATCTGTGCGCGCTCAAGACTAAAAGAAGCTTGCAGGACCATTTCAATCCTGGATCCTTGGGGTAGATATATCTCGTCACCGCGTTTCAGCAGAACCGCACCCAGTCCCAGAGCAGCACCCAGACCGGCTCCGGGCAGCAAACCGATGCCGAAGTGCCGATTTGAGCCGATAATCGCGCCGCCAACGGAGCTTGCGGCCATGGGAGTAATGACTGTTTCTGCCTGATCCACCGGCTCAAGCGTCCTGTCATTGCTGCGTGTGCGGATGTTTCTTGCGCCCGGTATGCTCTGCAACATGCCATTGATCGGCACCACAAGATTGTTGGGAAAGATCAGGGTGGTGAAGCGGAAGCGGAATTCTGACGTCCGCTTCAAATGTCCGGGGCGTTCGTCGGATTCCACCACGCCCTGAACCTGCGTATGAGCGGGAATGACTACACCGTTGACCTGCACCACAGGATAGAGCGTTTCAAGATAAAGGCCGGAGCCCGCTGTTCCCGACGTGGTATGCAGCGGGCTCTTCAGGACCATGAGCACCCGGGTCCCGGCGGGTATGGTCACCGTGGAAGGATCGGTCGTGGTTGCGACCTGCGGCGCCATAGTTTGGAGAAGCTGCGTTTGATCCAGTGCGGCGGTTTGCAAAAGAACAGCTTGGGCCAGCGGACCGTCAAGCCACGGCAAGCCCTGTGCCGAAGCGAGTTTGGCCAGCGCTACGATGACAAGGAGCAGAGAACTCTTCTTCGCACCAAACTTGATCATGCCAGCCTCTTTCTTTTCACTACGAATCCGACTCTATCTCCCGGTAGAATTGGCTCTCAAGCGGCAAGGCGCGGCAGAGGAGCGATGCCGCTGAATGTCGTGCGGTATATATCGACACCAAAAGGAAGACAGGGCGGAACGCGAACATGACAAGCGGCAATCCGACAGACCGACTAGACTCCTGGAAAGAAATTGCTTCTTATCTGCGGCGGGACGTGCGCACCGTGCAGCGC
>JBAVUZ010000213.1:0-8945 GCA_049697035.1 Candidatus Angelobacter sp.
GAACAAATCTTCGAGAAGATCAAAAAATTCTCAACTGTCGATGAGATCGAAGTTATTTTCTCTTCGACGGACTTCTCGCTTACGCGCTTTGCCAACAACACCATCCACCAGAACGTAGCGGAGGTGAATGAAGCAGCGTCGATCCGTGTGGCGTTCGATGGCAAAACTGCCCGTGCTACCACGAACCGCTTTGACGACGAAGGCCTGAAGCGTGCAGTACAGTCGGCGGAGAGCATCGCTAAAGTTCAGGAGCCTGATCCGGATTTTCTGCCGATGGCCGAAGCCAGCGAAGGCAAAGGCACGGCAGGTCCATCGCGATGGTCGGACCAGACAGCGGCGATTACGCCGGGTGAGCGGGCTGACGGTGTTGGAAAAATTGTGGCCGTCGCCAAGAAGAATAAGCTGGTGACCGCGGGTATTTATTCCAGTTCGCAGAGCGCGGAAGCCGTTATCAATTCCAACGGTCTGAGCGCGTACCATCGCCAGACATCGGCGGAAGTTTCCATCACCATGCTGGCGGATAGTTCTTCAGGATGGCAGAAGGCGAACTCGCCCGACGTCAGAAATGTTGATCCTGTGCGACTGGCTGAAAGCGCGGCGCAGAAGGCGCGAGATTCGCGCAGCCCGCAAGAGCTGCCGCCGGGGAAATATACGGTAATACTTGAGCCTGCCGCAGTGCTTGATCTGGTCGGTTTCATGTTCTGGGACTTTGGCGGGCAGGCGATTCTGGACCAGCGGTCGTTTCTGAATAATCGGATCGGGACCAAGCTGTTCGGCGAAAACATTACCATCTTCGATGACGTTGCTCATCCGCTCCAGTCCAATGCGCCGTTCGATGGAGAAGGCGTCCATCGCCAGCGCGTAAGTTTGGTCGAAAAAGGCGTGATTCGCAACATTGTTTATGCCCGCAGCACGGCAGCGAAGATGCGCAAGTCTGAATATAAGGACAAAGTCGGCGAGATCAGGGTTACGGGCCACGGCTTTCCCCTGCCCAATGAGATGGGTGAAGCGCCCACCAATATTGTGTTTGTCACACCCGGCAATGAGCAAACGGTTGAGCAGATGATTGCCGGGACGGAGCGAGGAATCCTGATTACCCGGCTGTGGTACATCCGCGAAGTTGATCCTTACGAGAAGATCCTGACGGGCATGACGCGTGACGGTACCTTTTTGGTGGAAGGCGGAAAAGTGAAACATGGGTTGCTGAATTTCCGCTTTAACCAGAGCCTGATTGAGATGCTGAACAGCGTTGAAGCCATTGGCAAAGCCGTGCGCGCCAGCGGGGAAGAAGCCTTTGACATGGTGGTCCCGGCCATGAAAATTCACGGCTTCAACTTCACTGAAGTGACCAAGTTCTGAGCGGGTTTTTGGCCATCTCTTCTGGCGTATGTCCTTTGGTGTGCACTGAATACCAAAGTAATCTTGGGATGGCCGCAGTACCGGTATAACCTCCGTTCAGAGGTGCAAGGGTGAACGAATCCAAAGGTCCCGTTGCTGGTTTAGGCCCGGCAGATACAAGAAGCTCAGTACGTTTTCCGCTGAGACTTCCCATCACGGTACGAACTGCGGACGCCCATGAATACTTCGCGGAAACCGCCGACATCTCAGCTGGCGGCGTGCTATTCCATACCAAAAGCCTGCTTGGCGTGGGCACGGTGATTCGCTTCCGCATTGTGCTGCCCGCTTCCGTCCTGGGAACCGATACTGATGTCCAGGTAAATTGCACCGGACGCGTGGTGCGATCACTGGATGAAAAAGGCAAGAATGCTGTGGCTGCGGTGATTGACGAATATTGCTTTGAGCGCATTCTCTGCGGCAGCATGGCCACAAGCTGCTAAAGGCTGTTGCCAGACATTAGACTTGCGAGAGACGGAGTAAGCTTGCGCGTGAAGCGAACTTAAATGTGTTTTTGGAAATACAGACGGCCGGAATGGCCGTTTTTTTATTGAGCTTGGGCCGCGATGGGCACGAAGTTCGGAAATTATTTTTAATTAAATTTCGTGCGCATTCGTGCAATTCGTGGCTACTGATTGGTTGCGGTGCGGTCCGGCGAACCCGAACCATGCTCAATCCGTCTTTATCTCCCAGCCTGTATAATGACTCCAGTCCCAACCTGCGCCGGAGAGATGGCCGAGTGGCTGAAGGCGCACGCTTGGAAAGCGTGTTTAGGGGAAACTCTAACGTGGGTTCGAATCCCACTCTCTCCGCCAGAACTTTTGCTTTCATAGACTTAAGTGCCATCCATACCGTAAAACTCAACCCGAGGAGCGGTATGCGATGCGATTTTTCCCTTACTTCACCTGGGGCGCAAGTTCGCCCAGTTCTGAGCGCAGGCTCAGCTCTCACGACCGAAGTGGCTGCCCAATCCGGCGTCCAAAGCGACGGACCACTTGCACGCGTCTTCTCCCGGCGCGCCATTCCCTCCGCCACTCGATCCAGAGCGGAAGAATTTGACCGAATTCCGGTTTGAACATAGCCTCTTCCAGCTTGGCCTGGAGCGACTCTGATGCGGACCGATAAGCCCCTTGCAGGGCGCGTCAATCTCACGAAGTACGTGAAGGTGCGCGGCGATGCATCTGAGACGTGACGATTCTGTCCTGTCGTGCGCACCGGCAATGGCCGAATTCGGCCAGACTACGTCCTGATCGATGGTCAGCCTGAACTCCACAAAGAAGGCGCCTACTACATCGAATGGTGTATCGACGGCAAGCGCCATCGAGAATCGGTGGGCAAAAATGCAAGCGAAGCATTTGCCGCTGCTGAGCGCAGATGCTGAAGAGTCAGGCGCTCGGAATCGAGATAGTCGGTGAACATAAATGAGTCGGAATAACTCTGGCAGAGGCCTGCCGCGAGTTCCTCGAGGAAACACGCCAACACCACAGGCCGAAGACGTACAGCCAGTACAAGACCGCGCTCGAATATTTTCGTTTCACTCGGGATGAAGATCAACGATCTTAAATTGGGGGCAGAACCCTGATGGAGAGAGCTGCGCAACGGATCCTGAACGCCGCCAGAAAAGAGAATATTGGCATCAGTTGGATTCAACACACCTATGAAGGCGAGGAGCGTTGTAGTCTCGAATTCTATAACGGCATCTCTGGAATAGCTTACTTTATTTTCAAAGCCTTCCTCTTTACCGGACGGACTGATTACCGCAACCACGCAGACCAGGCGATGCAGTTTCTTCTGCAGCATAAGGATGTATGTAAGACTGGGCGGGGGTTCAATGTCTTTTCGATGGCTCTGCTGGCTTGGGCTATGTGTTTCTTTACGCATATGTGGTTACCGGAGAGCAGCTCTATCTTAAAACTGCGGAAATGATCTCTTCTAAGATCATGGCTGCTCCCGATATCTCCTACAGTGCGCTCCTGGACATGATATCTGGGGCTGCAGGAACCGGCTTTTTTCTTCTAAAGATGTATAGTGTCACTGTGAGCCCACCATGGACGAAATAAGAAAAACAACAAAACCCGCAACTCTCTTGGTTAACTTCATGGAACTGACTACTAGTTTTGATGACTTCACAACTGGAGTTCCCCACCAGCGCTCGTGACGACGATAATCGACTGCATGCGCGCGTCGCAATCGCTTTCTAGTACATTGCCCACACGGACATCGTGGGCAGTTGTAATATTTTAATTTTCTTCTTTCGGTTTTCGAAACAACATCTCGACGATCGTACCCTCGGCCATAACTTGTCACGTCTGCATGCGCACGTCGCAATCGCTTTTTAGTACATTGCCCACACGGACATCGCGGGCAGTTGTAATATTTTGATTTTCTTATTTTGGTTTTCGGAACAACATCTCGACGATCATACCCTCGGTCATAACTCGTCACGTCTGCATAGCTGTTTCTCTGCAGTCGACATCCTTGCTACTGGTGCATCCCATTTCTGCACACGGGACAAGTGAGATTTGTTGGTTCTAATTGGCTGCAAAAATACGAAACTATACCCGCCGTTACGAATTGGCGCTTCGATAGGCGCGATACATCTCGTATCGCAAGCCCATCTGCGAAGTATCACCAGCCTGTTGTCGCCGACATGTTTGTAATTGGACGCATTACATTTCATTGAATGCGGCGGGGCCTTTCTCCGCCGAGCTTAATGGCAAGAAGGGTGATCGCGTGAATTTGTCAGGTGTGAAAATTGCGGCGACTATCACGGATACGGCCACACTGGAACCGGTTTGAGTTTTATCGATTACGTGGTGCGGCATGAGGCAGAACATTCTCTGCCAGCCCTGCTGGAAGCCTTGAGGGCAAGCAGGGGCTGGAACACATTCCGGGAATTGTTTACCGGCGCGATGGGCAGGTTATGAAATCCGCAGCCTTTAATAAGGAACTCGCCCGGGCGAAGCAAGGAGAAAGTTTCATCTGAAGGAAATGGGTCAGAAATGCGCTGGAAGCATCCACTCCGAATTGTCTTTTATTGCGAAAGTCCGCTCGCCGTGCGGTATCTAACGGGGCTATTGCCTGGAACCCAGACGTCAAGCCTGGCGCTCAGGACCACAGGCGACGAGGTCGTTCGAACTCATGGATCCGGATTCATCCTAGTCGCCGAGGAAGGATCCCAAGAAACAACGAAGCACAGGCTATTGTCCCTTGTGAGGGAACTCCGCGAGAATGCCAGAACTCTGGTGATCGGAGACGTAACCTCACCCCTATACCTGCGCCACCTATTTCTGGCTGGCATCCACGGATTTATTGATTATGCTGATCTGAAAGCTCAATTTAGACCCGCCTTGGCTGCCATTCGAGACGGGCGGTTATGGATGCCGGTGCAAACGGCTGAAGGTTTTTCCCCGTGGCTAGAAGATAAGGGGCGAATGGGGTTTGCATCCCCTGGCGTCCTCACGCCGCAGGAGGGCATAATTCTGAGCCTGCTCTCGAGAAATCTTTCTAACAAGGAAATCGGCAATAGGTTGCGGATCAGCGAGCGCACGGTTAAGTTTCACCTTACCAATATGTTCGACAAACTCGGTGTGCGAAGCCGTCACGCGTTAGCGCATTTCGCCATGCGTTTGCCGAATGCAACGGAACAGACCAGCAGGCCTTTTGATTCTGAAGTTATACAATTAGTCAGTTAACTACTGCAGGCACAAGAATGTGCCCGCAGTGCCCGCATTCAGCACGAATAACAATCCAAATCCCAATCCAAGCATCCTGTTTTGACCCACCAAAAAACTCTGGCCCCAAGCCCTCCGGGCCTGGACCAATATAAACCGAAGCAATGGCACCCGACAAAGTACAGGCGAAGATAAAGCGCGGAATGCTAAAAATTCGGCAAAATTCGTTAGCGAGGACAAGGTGGTGGACAGGGTGAAGTACAGGGTCGCCTTGTGGCCATTTACCTGTCCGCGAAGACAGTTACATTCCCTCTTCTTCTGCGCATAGGATGACGACTTGGAACTGCACCGCTATGCCCGCCGGCATAGGATGACGAATTGGAACTGCACCCCTGCAGGGTTTTCCACAGTGTAAGGGGTTAAGGCGAGAGCCTGCCCGGAAGGATTTTTGAAGCTGCGAATCATCGTTATTTCTCGCGGGCCGGGACATTAGGCACAAGCGTTTCCGTATTGAGAACCCGGCTTCGTGAAAGGATGGACATGAGTACGGTTATCGACCAGCGAAATCACCGCAATCTCTGTTATCGTCTGGCTCCTTCAACCTCAAACGGCGAGGTGGAAGCCGCCCCTTGGCGTGCGGTTTACCTGCGTCCCCGGTACGAGGCGGTCTCGGCCCGGTATTTGACCGAAAAAGGTCACGAGGTGTTCCTGCCGACTTGCAAAAGCCGACGTCAGAGATCGGACCGATATGTGACCCTTGAACTTCCTCTTTTTCCAGGGTATTTGTTCTGCAGGTGTGCGGAACCCCACCTTTCTTCCGTGCTGAATACCTGCGGCGTGCTCCGTGTCCTGGGTACGCGGGAAAGTCCGGCGGTGGTCAACGAAGAAGAAATTCGGCATCTTGCAACTGTGACCCGTGCAAAGCTTGACTTGCAGCCTTGCGCCTTTATCACATCCGGCCAGAAGGTGAGGATTCACCGTGGTCCGTTGTGCGGGGTTGAGGGCATCATCACGGGTTTCGACAGCCGCAGACAAAAAGTTGTTGTTTCTATAAGCCTCCTCCAAAGATCAGCGGCAGTGAGTCTGGAACCTGAATGGCTAACCCCCCAAAGCGAAAGGTTAATGCAGTCTTAGGCCGCATGCTATTAAACCGACCTTCTGGCCGACTTGAGTCCTCGTCTGCACTACTCTGAGGACAGTTGATGTACTGACATAGAATCCCTTGTTGAAGAAACCGCTGTTTCGCAGCTTTCTGATCTCGCTTCTATTGCTCTTTGCAGCTCAGAAATACGCATATAAAAGGAGCGGCCAGTAATGCTTGCAAGCAAGAATTTTGCTGTCGCATACCTGATTCTGGTGATCATACCAATGTTAGGACTCGCGGGAGTGCTCAGAAGCGGAAGCAAACTAATCGCTCCAAGTGCGATTGGTGGACACTGGAAAATGCAAGCTAACGCTCCCGGTCTGGCGCCTTTGCCGTGCGCAGGATCTATGGCAACAATGCGGGATGTGGATTTTACGATCTCACAGTCGGGCAGGTACTTCGCACTAAGGTTCGCCAACTCGGTAATACCTTCCGCGTCGGGGCGCATTGAAGGAACAACTATCAAAGTAAGCATACCGCTTCCCCCAAAAGGGGTGAAAGAGGTGGGGTGCAGCGGCGGACATGTGTTCTCCCTGATTGCCACGCTTGATTTCAAAACGAACCCGAACTCCATGGCGGGACTCTTATCGGTGAATGACTGTGCCGCGTGTCCTGCGGCTGAGTTCCGTGCGGTCCGGGAACAATAGATTAATGGTTGTAGAGGAGACCAGCAAATGCTAAACCTGTTCACGCTTGTCCTGCAAATTGCAGTCGTACTGGCGTGCTCCCGGATCGTGGGAAGCCTGTTTTTGAAGGTGGGTCAGCCTCGGGTAGTGGGCGAGATGTTCGCTGGTATTATGCTGGGGCCATCGCTGCTGGGTGGGATTGCACCGCAATGGTCAGCTTTCGTGTTCCCGCCCTCAAGCCTGGGATTTCTGAATGCTCTGAGTCAAGTTGGTGTCATTGTTTTCATGTTCCTCGTAGGCTTGGGAATTAACCCAAGGGAATTGAAAAGCCAGGGACATGCGGCAGTACTGACCAGCCACGTCAGCATCACTGCACCCTTTGTGCTCGCGTCTTTTCTGGCATTCTATCTGTATCCCCGTCTTTCCGACAGCAGTGTCCCATTTACCAGCTTCGCTCTGTTCATGGGGGCGGCCATGAGCATCACGGCATTCCCGGTGCTCGCCCGCATCCTGGCAGAACGTAACATGCTTAACAGCCGGCTAGGAACGGTTGGAATCGCCTGTGCCGCGGTGGACGATGTAACGGGCTGGTGCATTCTGGCTTATATTGTGCTGTTCATCCGGGCAGGCAATACCGGACACCCGATCTTGTTCACGGTGGGGGGACTTATCGCCTTCGCGCTCGTCATGCTGTACGGCGTGCAGCGACTACTCAAACGGTTCGAAGTTTCTTATCGTCGAACCGGTGAGCTCTCGGAAAACGCACTCGCTTTAATGCTGCTGTTGGCCTTAATTTCAGCGCTTTGCACGGAGTGGCTTGGCATTCATCTTCTGTTCGGTTCATTCCTGATGGGCACCATCATGCCGAAGGAACAGAGGTTTGTCCGCTACGTTGTCAATAAGTTCGAAACCATTGTGGTAACGCTGTTGCTGCCTCTGTTCTTCGCGTTTACTGGATTGCGGACCAACATTGGACTGGTCAAGGGAGCGGAGATGTGGATGTATTGCGTCGCTATCATTCTCGTCGCAACTTTGGGGAAACTTGGCGGTTCGATGCTGGCTAGCTGGTGGTCGGGAATGCCGGCGCGAGAGGCTGCCGGTTTAGGCACACTGATGAATACACGTGGCCTGATGGAGTTGGTAATCCTGAATATCGGCTTGGACATAAAAGTCATCTCCCCGGCGTTATTTTCCATGATGGTGTTGATGGCACTAGTGACCACATTTATGACTAACCCGCTCTTACAGGCAATCTGCCCGGACAAGATGTTTCGTCGCGAAGCGGAAAAAAGCAGCAGGCAACTGGCCGTGACGCCCCTCGGACTCGATCCTGCTGGTGATTGAGCCGCCAAGGTTGACTAGGGCGTGCTCACACTAAATACATGGCGGGCGAGTAAGATGCGCGCATGGAAATCAATCAAGAGCAGTACGAGCGAATTTAAAATTGCTTACCTGTACAGCGTGGCAAGGTGCGTCATGAGAACCGAGTTCTGTTGAATGCGATTCTCTATGTAGCTGAGCACGGATGTAAGTGGCGCGGAACTGCCGAAGCGGTTTGGCAATTGGCATAACATCTACATGCGCATGAATCATTGAGCGAAGAAGGCGAGCGCAGCAACGGATTGCGTCCCCGGCCCGGACGTAAGTTCACCGGGCCAGCTTCTGGACTTGCCAGCGTACTGCATCTACACATCCGGATCGACTGGACGGCCCAAGGGTGTCCTGATCGACCATCGCAGAATTGTCGATTTTTCGAGGGGACTGAGAAGTTTACGACGTCCGTGCGGAATCGGTTTGCGCCAGTTTCTCGCCGCTGCATTTCGATGTTTTTCTCATGGATATGTTGTTCCCACTTGCCCAGGGCGCTCGTCTGCATGTCCACGACGCCGCCAAGATTGACTCTCAACTCCAGGAGAGCCAAGCGGCGTTAACAATCAGTCAGTAAAAACAATCTAGACTTACAAATCAAGGAGGAGTTGTATGAGGAAGGACTATTATCTTTCCGACGCGGAAAAAAACTTTTTTTACCAGAATGGTTATCTGGGTCCGTTCACGCTGATGCAACCAGACGAAATGACGAGCCTATTCGACGAGGTACGTATGGAC
>JBAVUZ010000214.1:0-3089 GCA_049697035.1 Candidatus Angelobacter sp.
ACCAGCGGAAGGCCAACGTAACCCAGACCTATCACGCCGATCTTCGCGGTACGGTTTTCCAGTTTGGTGGTCAGAGAAGCAGAGGGCGTAGCTATATATTCCAAAGTGCTCATAATGCCTTCGATTAGGGCATTTCAGCTGCCAACTTTTAATCCCGCCAGCGCGCCGCGCTTCTGCCTCAACATCCTTTAATTTCTTGCCGATAGCTGAATCTCCAGGCCAGTCAGCCTGGCCGCATCTCGTCCAGCAACGCAAAACTTTGCACAGTTTTGCCGAAAGTGAATGCATTCTGGTGTATCGTAAGTTGGCCAGCGCGCCGGTTTGTGCTTAACTGCCCTTCCTTATTAATCTGTTGGCAGCCGATCATGAGCTCAGTTCCTAGCCAATCCGCCCAGGCCGCGCCGCCGAGCCTGATTTCCCGAATCCATCGCCGCGCCGGCAGACGCAACTTCTTTCTGCTTCTGCTCCTGGCATTCTTATTGTTTGCTCGATTCGCCGGCAGCATGCTGGTGCGTGACCATCCGGAAAAGTCTGACGTTATCGTGGTCCTGGCCGGTGACAGCCAGGACGAGCGCTATCGTCGCGGCATGGAACTGTTACGCGCCGGCTATGCCCAGCATCTACTGCTTGACGCATCTTCTGACTCCCGCTATTTCGGCCACACGCCCGCCGAATATGCTGAAGCTTTTTTGCGGCAGGACGCCCGCGAAATGTCCTCACAGGTAAGCGTCTGCGCGTTTGAACTGGATTCCACCCTCACTGAGACGGGCTATGTCGGTAAATGCCTGGAGCCCTTCCATCCCGCCTCCGTTTTGCTGGTCACCAGTGACTGGCATACCATGCGCGCGCGCTCCATCTTCGTGCATCACCTGCCGCAATATCATTGGTCCGTGGCCGCCGCCCAAGATCCTCGACTCTTCGGCACACATTGGTGGCGTCGCCGTGAATGGGCCAAGATCACATTCAATGAATGGCTCAAAGTCATCTGGTGGAATGTGGTCGATCGTTGGCGCTGAGCGTATAAAACCTTAGCCGGGACTTTGGCATTTCTGGCCGTTCCCCACCCCCCTGTACCTCGATTAGGATTCCAAAGGAGTTATATGATTCAACCCCGGAGGTACCCTGGAAATCCTGCTCAGATCAGTGTTATCTGTGTTCATCAGCGGTAAGGTTGTGCCCCACATTTCTGAATTCTTGTTGCAAACAAAGCACTTACCCAATTTTTCCAAGGGTGGCCCTTGGGGCACGCTTGGGCCACCCAAGGGCCACCCAAACCCAATCCCAATCTCAGTCGGCAGAGGGTCGCAATCTGGGCCGGTAGCTGACTGCTGATGGCTGACTGCTTTTTGTCAAATATCCTTTGCCTTCACACCCCGGGGGCGCTGTAGAACTATAGCCGATTATTCGCGGCGAATCGATAGCGAATTTTATGCGGCAACAAGACGGCCTTGATTGCATAATCTCCAGCGTTCTCTCCTGATCGTAATGTCGATTCCAGTCAAATGCGGGCTTGATGCGCGAATCGAACGAGGAGTCTTGCTTGAATACTGCATGAGCAAGAGGTGCGGAAGCGGTCGCAACATTCGCGACTCTCTTGCGCGGCGAAGATGATTTTCCTCTTGTTTGCCCGCAGGATGATGAAGAGAAGATTAATGTAATGAGCGATCCCTATCCAAAGAGGAAAAGCCTGTGGGTGTGCGGCATCGAACAAACCCTGGGAACCGGTGGGCACCGGCGGGAGCCCAACGATTAGCCACTGCACGTAGGCTGCAACAATCGCGAGTAGAACCGGCAAAACCAGTATCAGGAATGTCGCTCGTCGAATATGTATGCTGTTCTCACTCGTCGCTGGTCGTTTTAGGCGCGCCCTCAACGGTAGTCTGTGGCGGAAAGCCATAGCCGGACGCATAATCCTTCGGCCATGAAATAGTCAACAGGAACGCGCTCTCCTCCAACGCTTCCACATCGTGGTGTAATCCGCAATCCAGCGCTAACAGACGTCCTGCGGGCAGTTCCAGTTTCTGGTCCCGCAGATGAACACAGATGCGTCCCTGCAGAGTGTGAATCGAAATCCTGCCTTCGGCCCTGTGTTCGTCCATGCGCGTGTTGGCCTTCATCAAAATGAGAATCACACGAAAATCCTGTTGCTTGACCAGGGTTTCTGAACTCCGCCCGGTTTCCCTCCCCCAAGACTCTTTCGTGCGGAGTTGCTCTATTTCTTTTGGAAGATCGAATTGCAATACAGGATCAGCCAAGCCAGGCAGCCGGGTGAGATGAACACGGCTTTCGGCACAATCAGCGGTCGGTGGTTTCATACTTACCTCCATCGGTAATTTTGTCATGGCATATCTCCTTGCGAATGTCATCCCCCTGTTGGATCGATGCGCTAACTCGCCAGAGTAAAAGACATTTACGATCCGCAGGCGGAAAGGGGCGCGGAAATTGACACGGCAAGAACAACGGTTTCATCCTTCTGATTCAGATGTCCGAATTCGAGATTGGGAAGTCTATAAGAATATATCGCATAACGATTATCATTATAGGTGGTTACCGACTCGGATGGGCCCCTCAATGTCGCAAGCCATTGTGAATCCCGCGCTAGGTGTTCCGACCATCGCCTCGGGACCGCCCGCCAAATCTTCTTGTGATATCTGTCACAGCCTGTTTTTCAGCCGGGAGACTATGTTTGTGGATGGGGCCAGGGCAAATAATGAAGATCACCTCTCGCGCTCGCGACGCAGGGCCATCACCCGCGGCTGCAGCGATTCCGGCAGAGTGGCAAACCCGAAAAAGGGGTGAAGCAGAATTTCACATGCACTCGGTCTCAAAGATTTACCAGATGGGCGAGGTGCAGGTGCATGCCCTGCGTTCCATTGAGTTGGATCTTTTTGCCGGCGAATTTGTCGTTTTCCTGGGGCCTTCCGGCAGCGGCAAGTCAACCCTTCTCAACATCATGGGAGCGCTCGATACGCCGACTTCAGGCGAAGTATTTTTTCGCGACCACAATCTCACCGCGGGTGACGACAAGGCGCTGACCCGTTTCCGGCGTGAGCACGTTGGATTTGTTTTCCAGTTTTACAACCTGATTC
>JBAVUZ010000215.1:0-3096 GCA_049697035.1 Candidatus Angelobacter sp.
GCTACCGGAATCTACGGTGAGAATGTCCGGGTGTCCATCCTTGTTGAAATCCGCTACGACAAATGCACCGGTGGTCGTGCTTCCGAAGTAGACAGCTCCTGCCTGCAAATCCCTAGGATGAGCATTACAAGAAAATACAAGTGCAAATAGCAACACGACGCACCAAGATTTTGCCGTCATGATAGATAGCTTGGTCCCTTTCATGGTCTTGTTCGGAAATCGACGGATTCTACCGCAAGTTGCTGATCAGGGCAATAGAGTATATAGCTTGCTGATTCTAGGCACGATGGGTGACTGGATCCCATTATACTTACGCGATAGAAGGGATCTTTTCTGAGACTTCAGCGGGAGAACACTTCCTATTCGCCTGATTCCATTGATTGCCACGGACGTGGTATCCCGCAGAGGAGTTACACCTTGATGAAGATCTTCTTGCGATACAAGCCCCATGCCACCAGAGTCCACAGCGCCACATAACAGAGGGCGAAGGCCAGCGACGCATTCCTCTCTTGTGCCAGCGGCGCGAAGCAATGCTCATAAAGCCATGTTTGTAGGGTGATTCCGTTGGCCACTTTGATAATCGACCAAAGTTTGCCGACGAAGGTTGAGAGCGCGTAAGCCACAATGGCGTTTGATCCCAGCCACAGGAACGGCTTTGACCACGCGTGCCAGCCGCGCATCTCAATCAGCCACCAGCAGAGCGCGAGCAGCAGGCATGCGGCACCGGCGGTAAAGAGCACGTAGGAACTCGTCCAGAGCGGCTTGGAGATGGGGAACAACGGATGCCACGCATAGCCAGCGGCCACGCCAGCCACTCCGGCGATGACGAGGCCGCGCAGCTTATGTGAGAAGCTTGAGGCTCCGCGCAAAAATTCTCCGGCCAGCGTGCCCAGCAGCGTGGTTGCGATTGCGGGGAGAGTACTCAGCAGGCCTTCAGGATCGAAATCGTGGCGGTAGAGATGGCCGAGCATCAGCTTGCGGTCAATGAATCCTGCAAGCGAGCAATGCTGCGTCATCCATGCGGCGGAATCGCATCCCGGCACTGAAATGAAGCGCATGACGGCGTAGTAGCCTGCGAGCAGTCCGGCAATCCAGATGATGCGCCCTCGGGTTGACATCCACAGCGTAATCATTGATGCAAACAGATACACCACGGCAATACGCTGCAGGACTCCGGGGTAGCGCATGTGAGAAAAGTCGACGTAGGGCAGGATGCGGATGGCGTAGCCGATCAGCAGGATCAGAGCGCTCCGCCGGGCCGCATGCTTCATGAGCGACAGTCGCGAATCGCCGCGCGCGCGCCGCGCCGCAAATGACAGCACCATGGACGTCCCGACGATAAACAGGAAGAACGGAAAAATCAGGTCTGTGGGCGTCCATCCATTTGCCTCTATCCACCACTTGCCCGGATACGAGCCGGTTGGGTGCGAGGTCATCAATTCATCGGCGTGATCAAGCGGCCAGTAAGCGGCCGCACCGGGATTGTTCACCAGGATCATGCCCGCGATCGTAAGCCCGCGAAAGACATCCAGAGATTCCAGCCGCTGCGGTGCGGCGGACGGAGGCGTGGCGCCAGTTGCTTTTGGCGTGATCGTGGTGTCAGTAGAGGTTGCCATTTATTTGGGGCCGCTTTCGCGGCCCGGCTTTGCGTGCGCAACTCTCCTTATATATCGATTGTTAGCGGCCGGCCAGTGCGGTTTGTGAATGGTCGGCGGTTTCCGGGTCTTTCGACGGAACGACGGGCATGGGCTGACCCAATGCCAGCGCGGCCATGCGGTCCCTGTTCTGGTAGAGCAGGACCGTTAGATAAACGAGCAAGGCCACAGCGATTGCGAAGAAGCCCCAGACGTAGAGGTCTTTGATGGCGGGCCAGGCGCGCGTCAGCGGCTTGAAATCCTTGTACGCCAAGCCGGCGCAAAGCAGAAGCACAAGGCTCACGGCCATGCTTCCCAGGGCTGGGATCTTCGCAAAACGGGCAAACAAGTACGCCCGAATCTGGACGGCGAAGCCAATGAGAACCGATAGCAGCATGGCGTCCACCACGATCACGGCGGCCGCCGCCACGGAGAGCTTGTCTTTCACGATCCAGCCCACGTCTTGAAACATGGGCAGGTTCTGCACGATCAGGCGGATAATCACCAGCCCGGCGACGCTTATCCCCAGGTTCACGGCTGCGCGGGCAATTTGCCCGTTGGATTTTAACTTGCGGATTGCCATGTGTTTGCTCGCTTTGCTCAACGTAATCTTGCGTTTAGCCAGAGTGAAAGTAAACAATCGGGTGTGCATGTACCGCGGAACATTATTGCAAGAAACAAGAGCGCTCTCCGCAGATCAGCGAAGATAGTTCCAGATTGGTGATTGCCAGACAGGAAAGCAAGAGCAAGAGTCCTAGAGAGAACTCCTTGATGCGGCATGGCACGCGAAGAAAAGTATCGCTCTTAGCCGACGTCTAGCCGCAGCCATAAATGCCCAGAACAGAAATGTCGCAGTGGAAAGCCGATGGATGTTTGGAATTTTAAGAATTAACCACCCTGGCGCGGCATTCGTCGCACTGGCAGATTTCGCGCAGGTAATCCCAGGAATATATGCCGCTGGCGTGGCCGTCATTCCAGGCGATGTTCAGCGCATACCGGCCCACAGGCTTTACTTCTTTGGGCTTGGCGGGCTCTTTATACATGGGCAGGAGAGCGGCGGATTGCTTAGCGGGCTCGCCGGGATTGCGATGGTGATTGTTGCGTTCTTCCGTGCAGGTGGCGCAGGGACATGCGTCGCGCAGCCACTGGAAACCAAAGTGTGTCCGATGGCCGTCATCCCACTCGATATCCATTCCCGTCCCTGTGGTGACGTTGACTTTGACGGACTTGGGATTGATCATGGCCATATAAACAAGTATATACAGAACCTTGGGACCAGATTCGCCTTGACATAATGGCGAATAAATGGTAAATTATTACGCTGCTTTCTGAGGGAGGGCGGCTCTGTGCGCGTGGATCTTTGAAAACCGAGCAATTAGCATTTGGCAATTAGCACTTAGCCAAACCAAACCCCAAAAAAGTTTCATCTCGCGACCCTCTGCCGATTGGGATTGGGTTTGGG
>JBAVUZ010000216.1:0-2990 GCA_049697035.1 Candidatus Angelobacter sp.
TGGCGGTATTGACCTTGCTGCTCATGGTGGTCAACAGCGGCTGGGCGCAGGAGATCGATTCCTCAATCCTGCAGGCGGAAGCGGCAGCCAGGAAAGCGCAAGAGGAGGCAAAAGCGAAACTTCCGCAAGCTGCTCCGGCGCAAAGTTCGGGTCCGCAGGCTTCCTCCGCGCAAACGCCTTCCGTGCAAATGCCCTCTGCCCAAAACAGCCAGCAGGCTCAAGTTCCAAACTCCGGGTTTGTGCTTCCTGCGGGAACCAAACTGCCGCTTGGATTAGTGCGCCCATTGCGCGTCAAACCGGGACGCGACGTTTATCTGCAAGTCACGTTTCCCGTAACCGTCGGGAACCAGATGCTGATTCCGCCGGGCGCATACATTCAGGGCGTGGTTGAAAAAGTCGTCAAGAAAGACCGGCGGTCACTGCAATTTACCATCAGCTCCGCCAACCTGATTTTTTCCAATGGATACACGGTTCCGATTGGTGGCACAATGATTGTGGGCCCCACAAATGCTGCGTTGGCGCCGCTGCAGCCCGGCTCTGCCGGTGGTCAATCCGTACCCGCGCTGGCTGCTGTGGGAAGCGTGACTCCTCCGCCTTTGCCGCCATTGCCGTCATTCAACACCATGCGCAATGTAATGATCGGGGTGGGAGTGGCGACCGCAGTGGGAACCGTTGTGCTCATCGCACTGGCACGCAATGGCGATCCGGAAATTGAAGTTGGCACGCCGCTGGAAATCATTCTGCCGGCGCCGGTCTATCTGGATGCCACGCGAGTCGCGGCGGCGATCCAGCAATACAACCAGCAGACCAGCAATGCTCCAGTGCAGATTGTGCAGCCTCCAGTCAAACCCAGGATGTGCTACGACCCCGGCACACCGGGCACGCCGGATACGGTAATCCCCGGTTTGCCGGGAACACCCGACACAGTGATTCCGGGAATGAATGGCGCTCCAGACATCTTGATTCCAGGCAGCCCGCGAACGCCTGACACAATAATTCCAGGGACGCCGGGAACTCCCAGCAGGACGTATCCGTGTCCGAAGTAAAAATCGGGAGATTGGGAAATCGAGTTCTGCGTCACCACAGCTTGTAGGCGAGCTCCAACCGCATCTCGACGGCCACAGGTCGTCCATCTTTGGTAGCTGGGGCAAACTTCCAGGTCTTAACCGCTTCAATAGCATTGGCGTCCAACGTGGGCTCCAGCGATTTCACCACTTTCACATCGTGGGCCTTGCCATCGGTTCCAATGACCACGGAAAGCGTTACTACACCCTCAATCTTCTGCTTTCTTGCGCTCTTTGAATATTTTGGTTCGGGAGTATGGAGAGGTCGTGGAGCTTTTACCGGATCCTTGAGCATGCGCGCCAAGGCGGCATCCACGGAGCACTCAAAGTTCGCGGCGTCGTTGGTATCGCCCGTGCCCTTGTACGTTGCCCCTTCAGGATAAGGACAGAGCGGTCGGGTCATGGCCACGCCCTTTTCAGGCTTATCGTCGACGAACTTTGTGGCAATCAGTCTGTCCGGCGCGATTCCCTTTTCCACCCAGCGCTCCAGAGCCTGATTCAGATCATGGTCGGCATCGACGCCTGGCGCAAATTGTCCAAAGGAATTTGCTCCCGGACCGCCGCCGCAATGCTGCATGCCCGGGGCCATAAAGAGCCGCATGAAAAGCGCAGGCTTGCCTGGTCCCATGGTCTCTTCCACGCTGTTGTAATAATTGATGGATCCTTGTGGCGGCAAAGCAGCGTCGCTCCAGCCGTGATACATGATGAGCTTTCCTCCGCGCGTGGCAAACGGCTTCAGGTTGGGATCAGTAGCATTGAAGGTCTCTCCCTGCTGGGAGTCCGCCAGCTTGACGGCGGTTTCAACATTGATGGTTTTCAGATCGACAGGCTCTTTGCTGGAAATCATGTTGGTGTAAAACCCGTGGGCGAAGACCGATTGCAGGTCCTTCCCAGGACCTCTGTCAATCCAGGTTACCCATCCGCCTTCGCCTTCTTCCCCGCCGGGGAGAAAACCGGGAAATATCTGCTTGCCTTTGGCGTCCACTGGACCGTCATAAATCTTTTTGAGAGCGGCCGCCTGGGGCGGAGTGAGGCAACTATCCGAGTCGCCCTCTTTGCAGAGCAGCACTTGATGGAAGTGGCAGGCGCGTGGATCATTGAGCACACCGTCCTTCACGCCGTCATAGGCATCACACGCCGCCACCACCGCGCGGGCGATGGCGGGAATTTTGTTGGCGCCAATGTAGCTGCCGGGGGCCGCATGCATGGCCTGTATGTCCCAGATAAAGGTGGCGAACACCTTGGTCCAGTAATTCGCGGGCGCGCCGGCGATGATGCCGTCATAATCTTCAGGAAAGCGTTGCGCTTCCATCAGCGCCTGGCGGCCGCCATTGGAGCAGCCGGTGAAATAAGATTTCTTTGGAGCGTCGCCGTAAAACGCCTGAATGATGCTCTTGGCCTTGACCGTCATCTCGTGGATGGCGCGCCAGCCGAAGTCAACAATTTTATCGGGATGACCGAGCGCCCAGTTGGAGTCGACCGGCGAGCCGGAGTGCCCAGTGTCTGTGCTGGCCGCAGCAAAACCCGCAGACACCGCCGTAGCCAGTCCGGGATAGAAGATGGATCCGGCAAACCCGCCGTTTCCTTCTCCGCGATACCTGCCATTCCACCCGGTGAGCGGCAGCCATACTTCCATCTTGATCTCGGAATCCCTGGCCGGCTTGATAGTGGCCGCAACTCGGCAGAATGCCGGCAGATTTTTTACCGAAGCAGGCGGCACGTTCGCGCCCGGGGGAATAAAAGCTCCCGCGTCAACCGGCTGCGCTAACGTGATGGTGGTATCAGGCAGATTCAGCGCGGCCAGGCTCTCACAGGTGGCGGCACTGGCCGAACCCGGCATGGCCAGAAGAATCAGGACCAAAGTCAATAAGCAGGTTTGTGCGAGGCGGACGACGGTCACAAATACTCTCCCGGCAGAAAATTAGA
>JBAVUZ010000217.1:0-4909 GCA_049697035.1 Candidatus Angelobacter sp.
TCTTCTTTGTTGGAACTGGTCACAAACCTGGCAGCATGTTGCACGTCTGAACTCGCGTTCCCCATGGCGATGCTCACCCCGCTGCGCTTGAACATAAACACATCGTTCGGCATATCTCCGATAGTCGCGATATTTGCGGTTGGGACATGCAGCATTTCGGAAAGTACATTGACGACCTCTCCTTTGTTGGCCTTCGGATGAGTTACGTCCAGATAATAGGGTTGGGAACGCGCGGCCGAGACGTGCTCGCCGCATTCCTTTTGCACGTCCTTTTCGCAGCCGGCCACGGTTTCAAGATCGTCACTGACTCCGACGATCTTAGCCACTCGATTCAACAGACCATCAAAGCTCGACACCACGATCGGGGGAAACTTGACCGTCCATTCTTCACGGTCCACGTGAGGGCCATGGCGCGACGGGACATACCAGTCCTTATCGCTATAAATCCAGACGTCGAGTTTGTGTTTGATCAGGATGTCGATCACGGGTTGTACCACTTCGCGGGGAAGCAAGTTTTCGCGAATGACGGAAAGATCGGGCCGCACGAACAGGCCGCCGTTAAATGCCGTGACTGGGTCCTTAAGCTGGAGATCATCGATCAGCATCTTCATGCCTCGTGGAGGCCGGCCGCTGGTGATGGTAAAAGCGATTCCAGCTCCAATGATTTTCCGGACGGCGCTACGTGCCCGCGGTGTCAGGACTTTATCGGGAGTGACCAGTGCACCGTCAACATCGGCCACCACCAGCCGTACATCCTCCTGCGCTCCTTCTTTGTTTGCCATCAATCCACCTCCATCAACAGAACGCGGCGTGTGAGAGACTTGGGACGCATTAGATCACGCTAAACAATGCGGTTGTCCTCTATGTGTTCTTGCCGCCAGCAAAAGGTCCCGCTATAGCATTACTTAGCTCACACTCATCTCTTTTAACTGATGTTGCTCTCGTTGTGCTCCTGCAACACTTTCCGGCCTCCACCCGTGCGCCGGATCGCTGAAAAGTTTTCCCACCCATCCTCAATTGTTTCGAGGAGATATCGCAATAGTCCGTTTGTACCGGTCACAGAGACGGCTGGCCAAGAGATTTGGAAAGCAGCTCGCGGTCCATGATCAATGCGAGAGCTGTCCCGGACTCGCCTTCCACTCCTCCTCCACCGAACTCGGGAGCTTGTCCATGTGACTGAGGAAAGTGGTGACCTTCCAGGCCTGATCCTGGTTAAGAACGCCTTCCCACCCGGGCATCGCCGTTAAGCGGACGCCGTGCTCAATAATGTAGAAGTTCTGGTTTTCCGGCATATCAGCAGGATGACTAATGAACTGCGGTGCCGGCGGATATTCTGCTCTCCCCAAAGGGCTCACCGGTGTGGCTGGATCGCCATGGCACTGGGAACAATATGTGCCATAAACTTTCATGCCTTCGTGCAGATTGGTGTCCGTCGGCTCGATCGGATTTTTGACGTTCGGCGCGTGCCGTTCGGTGGACGCGTCCATGGCTCTGCCGGCAAATGAAGTTTCAAACCGCGAAGGCTGCTGGTCGGCGCGCATGTCGATAAAGCCAAAATGGCCCACGATATACGCAATCGCAGCCACGACGATAAGTGTGACCACAACGCCAAGAATAAAGGTTCTCATGCCGACTTCCTTTCACGCTTCGTGCCGCACGTCCAACCTCTGGATCAGATTCGTTGTCGTCTTGATTGAGGGATTCGGACGATCGTTTCCCCAAGCCGCAATATCCGGCATCTAGGCAGCTTTGGCGCCGACTATAATCTTCTTGTCCATGTTGACTTTTGGAACGGTGATTTCCACCTTCCCGTTTTTAAAAGTAGTCGTTATATTGTCCGGCTCTATCTCGTGAGGCAGATCGAGGATACAGAAACTCTCATCGGACATTTTTCTGTGGAGAATCGTTCCTTCGTTCTGTCGTTCCGTTATTTTGTGCTTCTTGGCATAGATGATCACGCGATTTGGACCGGCCCACACTTCTACATCTTTGCTTGTAAAGCCGGGCACTTCGGCCCGGACCGCAAACCTTCCATTTAGGTCCACGACTTTCGCCGGGATTGGAGTCAGCAACTCAGACTCGGCGCGAAACCAGTCCTCCCAGTCATGGCCGTGCTCAGACCCTCGGGCTTCGAATAGTTCGTAAGCGTGATCGGCGATAGATGCGGAAATCTGCCGCATCCGCTCGACAAGAGTGCTACTTGCTGTAAGTCTGAAAACGGCAGGTTGCGTGGTGGGCCGTGGGTTTGGTGCCTGTGTGCTTTTCATTAACTTTCTCCTTTCATCAGATTTATCGATGTCTTGCTACGCTTGAGAGCGTTTGTTCCACGACTAAGCGGTTTTCAACTCTCGTCCTACCACTGAATTAGCTGCGGAATGCTGCCTTATGGCATACTGGCCATCATGAGAATCGAGCCATCCAGCCTTCTTTATGCGAGCCAACAAGAGATGGAAATAGACGAGACCTGCATATGGTTGCCAGCCGGCAACGGCCTTGCGCACACCTGCATAATCCAACGGTTTTCTCTTGCCTAAGAAATCGGCCAATTTCTTGCGTGCGCCGACGTCATCTCCCGGGAAGATATCCAACCGGCCGAGCCCCCGAAGTAGAACGTATTCCGCAGTCCAGCGACCCACCCCTTTCAGTTCTACCAATCGCTCAATCGCGACCTGATTGTCGAGTCTCACTAACGAATCCAGATCCAGGCGCCGATCACGAACTGCGGAACTGATATCGATCAAGACCTGCGCTTTGTTTGCGCTGAACCCCAGAGGTTTCAAAGACTCTGTCTTCATCCCCGAAAAGTCTGCCGGATCGGGGAAAGCGTGCTCTGTATCCTTTGCGCCTTCTGATACGACTCCAACTTTATGTGCTAAGCGGCTGAGGAGAAGAATTCCCACCAGCAGCGAGAGTTGCTGGCATGCGATGCCATTGGCCACGGCTTCGAACACGGTGGGAAATTGCGGAGGCTTGAGCCCGCGGAATTCGTCGACTAACGGCTGCAATCTTGGATCGCGTGCTGCCAGCTTGTAAAAAGGCTTCAAGTCGGCATGCACTCCAAGCATGCGTTCGAGCAACGCTCTCGTGGACTCCTCATGGCGTACCGTTAGACGTGGGGCGGTCACATCGACTTCCAGTTGTGGCGCCTCTGGGCCGCCACTCTGGTGTGCAGCTACTTCTATGGCATGACCATCGACCATCAAAACGCGACGGTAGATACTTCCATCCCAGCGATCTATCGCATTCTCGGGACGCCGGCGGAGTGCCCAAGCCGTGAGATCTAACCGGAAAGGCGGTACGGGCTTGATTGAAAACGATCTCTGGCTCACAGATCCGGTCTCCAACAGTACATACAGATAGCGCGAATCAAGCTGCGAGCACGTATCTACGCTGCTTGGGGCAGTTGAACAGGTGGTGCAGGCGTAGAGGCATCATCGCTCTTCTTTTTCTTGTCTGCGTGTTCCTGGCTCAGTTTCATCGTCAGCGCCGTAATTCCTGCAAGATCCCCCAGTTGCATCGTATCGATGGCTGAGCTGGGGACGAGGACGATTGTGGAGTTTTGCTTTAAGCCTTCATACAGCATATTCATGGCTCTCAGATGCAACGCGACTGGGTCGTTGGTATAGGTCTTGGCCGCGTCGCCAAAGCTCTGCGCCACCTGACGCTCCGAATCTCCCAAAATCACGCGAGCCTGGCGTTCCCGATCGGCCTGGGCTTGCATTGACATCGCATTCTCCAAGCCCGAAGGAATCAATACATCCTTGACCTCCACCGAGATGACATTGATGCCCCATGGTTCCGTGCGCTCATCGATGATCTTCCGGAGCGCGTCACTAATCTTGTCCCTGCCTTCGAGCATGTCTGAAAGCATGGTTTTTCCGATGACATCGCGCAGCGCTGTTTGAGAAGCCCAATTGATTGCACTTTGATAGTCAGCTACATCGAGGGCCGCTTTCTTGGGGTCCACAATCTTCCAGAACAACACCGCATCCACATCCACCGGCACGGTGTCTTTTGTCAGAGTTTTTTCCGCCTTGAAAGAACTCGTAAGCACACGCGTGTCGAGCCAGTACGGAATGTTTTCGATCATCGGAATGATCAGAAATAGTCCAGGCCCTTCGAGAGAGCGGAACTTCCCTAGCCGCAGGACAACCGCCCTGTTCCACTGATCCGCAACGTGTACGGCGGAAGAGAACAAGGAGGCAAGGAGAAACGCAATGCCGATTATCCATATGCCTGCAAGAATATTCGAGGCGCTATGCGTGGCGTACGCGAGTGCTATGCCGATGCCTAGAATCACTACGAATATCAATACTGAAAATGAACTGCTCTTCCTCATTCTCATTGCAATATCTCCGGTCGGTCCTGTTATATCGTTGTGGCAGACCCTGCCCTTTGTTTCTACTCCACCTGAACTCAAGCGGCTTTAAGCACCTCGCCTAGTACTGCAGCTAAATACCTCTCGTGCACTATGAGCTTATGCTCAGCCAAATGCATCGCTTGGTGCAATGGCACATTTGTTTCGATTGGCATACGGTTGTTATAGGAAGGCAACAGAGGCAAGTGTGCCTGTGCGTGTGCCGCCTAATGTTGGCGGCGGGTTCGCGCCAACTCAGTCGACGTCTTCTATTTGTACCGCTCCACGCTTAAGGTTGCGGTAGCGCCGGATGAGTGCGTTGGTCGAGCTATCGTGCTTCAGTGACGGCTCCTCGATTGCTTCGAGTTGCGGGATGATCTTCTGGGCCAGCACCTTGCCCAACTCGACGCCCCATTGATCAAACGAATCGATTTGCCAGATCGTTCCCTGTGTAAACACGCTGTGCTCGTAAAGTGCCACAAGTTTGCCCAGGGTCTCCGGAGTCAGCCGTACCGCCAAAATCACGATCTACGGGCGGATGCCCTCGAAGGT
>JBAVUZ010000218.1:0-5480 GCA_049697035.1 Candidatus Angelobacter sp.
ACCATACTGGCTGCATCCACTGAGCCCCAGCCTGTCGCCTCATCGTAGCCTGTGCCTGCGGTGAACCCAGTTACTCCGGGCACGCTATTGTCGCCCGTGATGGTGTCGTGATACACGGCCGTTCCACCCGCGAACTGGTTTTGCCCCATGGCATACAAGATCGGATTGGCGTTACCTTGCGCTGCTCCGGTCTTCTGCACCACGAGCGCCATCAGTCCGGCAAATGACGGAGACGCCGCCGAGGTTCCGCCGACAGCAGCAAGTCCCGTCGCCGTGGCTGTATGCCCCTGGATGATGAGGTAACCATCGTGACTCGCCGAGCTCAGCGCCACGTCTGGTATGTCACGCGCCCCATCGGCAGGCACGCCCGGCCCTGTCTGAAACGCGGGTTTCGCATAGACGGTGCTGGCTCCGCCGCCGGTTGCGAACAGCCCTGAACCGCCGGTCACCGCGCCGCTTTCATTCCAGACAATCTCCGGAATGTAGCTGAGCGCCGATGCCTGGGTTGTCGGGTCGTTCGTTGCCGACCAGAAGGTGCCCGTGCCTTCGTTGAATTCCGTGCCGCCGACGGAGATGTTGTTCGGCGTGGAACTCAATCCGTTCACGCCCGTTGCAGTGCCCGTCGTCGCGCTTGCGGGATCGCATCCGGCCGCGCCGCTGTCGCCGGACGAGACAAACGCCGTAATTCCCTGAGCTGCCGCTTGCGCCCATAGAGTGTTCCAGAAATTATTTCCGGTGGTGCCCAGAGCGGTTTCGCAGAGGCCAAAGCTGGTGCTCATGATATTGGCCACGTTGTTGTTTACGATGAACTGCGCCGAAAGATCCACTCCATCCGTGGTCGTTGTGGATTGTGAGATCACAAATTGGATGGTGGCATTCCGGGCGATAGCGCCTGACCACTCCACGTCCAGGTCGGCCTCGGTCTCTTCATTACCGCCGAGATTTCCTGGATCAGGTCCATTGTTGATAAAAATTGGATCGTTGGCAGGCAGCCCGAAGAAGCTGCGAAAAAATTGCACGTCGGCAAGGTTGATATCGGTGCGGCCTACGATTGCGATAGTCTGCCCAGTGCCGTCAATGGCCGGCGCGGCATTGTAGAGCGGGTTCACGTTGTAAATAGTGGCGAAATCCGCCGGCGCCAGGAAATTCGCGCCGTTTCCCGCTGTAAAATCCGGCGGGAGCTGGTTCACCGTGCTGTTGGGATGCTTGGGGAAATCGTTCAGCGAAACCACGCCCTGCACCAGCCCAGTCAACGCGCGCGGGATGGTGGGATCAGTTGCGTTGGCATGATGCATCTTGCCACTGACTTCATACTGACGGATGTTGGTCTGGAAGGCGCGTTCCACCTTCTGCACGTCGCCGCTGAAATTAATCCACATGCGGCCGTTCCCAACTTCATCAATGCTGAAACCGAACTTCTTCAGCCAGTTGCTGGCGTCGGCAATGTCCTGGTCAGTGGGTCCAAAACGCAAGCCAAACTCTTGAGGCGTAAGCCACTGATGGTAGCTGGGGGACTTGGGATCCTGCTGGTCGGCCAGCACCTGCTGCAAGCTCGCCTGCGCGTCCGGACGGACCGAAAGCAGCAGAACCATTCTGTTCATCGGCATGGCCGCATTTGCGGAGCCGCGGTCAAATTCCGCGCGAGCCAGTGGGTGCACGTTTCCATGCAGCGTTATGCGGTCGGCTTCGTTGATGGTGCGTTGGGCCAAAGCAGCTGATGACAGCATCCCGCTGATTAGCATGAGCAGCAGGGTGCGGAGCAGTAGTCGGGTGCGACCACTAGAATGGCTTTGCATTTCGTCCCTCTTTTTCTCTCTAAACTTTGTTTGTTTTGTTGGAGACTGCTTGAGGCAGGAAGTTCATCAGAGCCAAAACGCGGCCAGCAAGGGTTTCAAAACCTTGAGATGATCCGGAAGGACACTCGTCAACCACCAGCCACTGTGCACTGTTTTGGTTAGAAAGTGTTTAAAAATGGATTAGAAATTCTAGGGATTCGCCCCGGACAGGATGATTGCCATCCTACGGTTACAGCTCAGCCGTCGGCTGGTTGAGTTTCCATAGAAGATTCGTCTTCACCACCGGCCACTCACTGGCGATGATGCTGTAGGCGCATGAATCGCGGATCGTCCCGTTGGGCAGTACCTGGTTGTTCCGCAATATCCCATCCAGCTTCGCTCCCAGCCGCTCGATGGCCCGCCGGCTCGCGTGATTGAAAAAGTGAGTGCGAAGCTCAACGCAGATGCAATTCAATGTTTCAAACGCGTGCGTGAGCAAGAGCAGCTTGCACTCTGTGTTTAGCGCGGTGCGCTGCATATTTTTGCGATACCATGTGCCGCCAATCTCCACTCGCCGGTGCGCCTGGTCAACATTCCAATAGCTCGTCATGCCCACAGCTTTTCCCGTGCGGGTACCTCTCACGGCGAAAGGAAGCATTCCACCTTTTGCCTGGCGATCTAGCCGACGGTCAATTTCGGCTTTCATCTGTGCGGGTTCGGGGATAACGGTGTACCAGAGCTTCCACAACTCTCCGTCCCTAATAGCTTCAACCAGATCGTCATGGTGGATCTGCGACAGCGGCTCCAGGATGGCGTGCGTTCCGCGCAAAGTGATTGGCTGAGGCCAGGGCATAAGCTGACCATTTTCACACATCTTCATCCCAGCCGCAGCCGGTAGAGGATCGATGGTACTCCGTTTGCCCGCCACGGATGTTAAGCTTGCCTGCTGTCGTGCCTCTTTTGCGGCATGCCGGAGGGATTTAACCATGGCGGAAAACATGAAGGGTAAAGTTGTTGTTATTACCGGCGCCACCTCCGGCATTGGCCAGGTTGCGGCAGAGAAACTTGCGGCCATGGGAGCGCGCATCGTGCAGGTGGCGCGTGATCGCGAACGAGGTCAGGCGGCGATGGCTCGGCTGAATCAGGTCGCTCCCGGAATCTCACACTCCATTTATTATGCTGACCTCTTGCGCCTGCGTGAGATGAAGTGCGCTGCCAGAGAGCTTGCCCAGGCCGAGCCGCGCATTGATGTACTTATCAATAATGCAGGCGCAATGTTCGGAACGCGCCAACTCACTGAAGATGGTCTGGAGCGTACCTTTGCGCTAAACCATATGTCGTATTTCGTTATGACCCAGCTTTTGCGCGATCGCCTGACAGCCTCAGCGCCGGCCCGTGTGGTGAATACCGCATCAGACGCGCACACCTCCGGAGCCGTGGACTTCGATGATCTGCAATCGGAAAAAGCATATCGATCCAATCTGTGGGATTTATTGCGCTATGGCGGGCCTGCATTCAAGGTCTATGCCCGCTCCAAGCTGATGAACATCCTCTATACGCGCGAGCTGGCGCGAAAGCTTGCAGGAACCGGCGTGACAGCCAATTCGCTTCATCCCGGTTTTGTTTCAACGCGCTTCGGCGACCAGACGGGTGGTCTGATCGGGTCGGCATTGGCATAGCCAAGCGTTTTGCTCTCACGCCAGAGCAGGGAGCAGAGACTCTGGTTTATCTCGCAACATCGCCGGACGTGTCCGCCGTAACAGGCAAATATTTTCACAAGTGCAAATCAGTGACACCTAGCGGCGAAGCGCAGGATCACGCCAAGGCGCAACGCCTCTGGATTGAAACGTTCAAAATTGCACAGATAGAAAATTGAAATGTGGAAAATTGCACATCCAGAAATTAGTTGTGTGATCGCGAAGACGTCCGCGCTTCTTGTGGCTTCACACTTTTTTTCAGAGAGAGTTTTCTCTTAATCCTCTATTAAGTCATTTCGCGAGTATATTGAGCAACAGCTCAGGACAACCCCGAGCTCTGGAATTCACATCGCACTGATTAACAGAAGTGGGGTTCCTCGATGAAAAAAGTTTTGCGCCTTTTTGTCTACTTCGTTATTTTACTTTCAATTTCAGGCTGTGGTGGAGTTTCAGCGGGAGGTCCTTCAGCCACACCAACTCCAACAGCTTCTCCTACACCGACATTTAACGCGACTCTTCAGAACTCGGTGAATCACATCATCATCATGTCCCAGGAGAACCGTTCCTTCGATCATTACTTTGGCCACCTGATGCAGTATTGGCAGAAAAACGGTTATCCGCAGGCTACCAACGGAACTACTCTAGATGGCATGCCGGACAATGCCTCGAATGTGGGCGACCCGCCGGCTGGCGGTGGCCCGGCGCCGACGATCACTGCTTTCCCGCTGGTTACTATGTGCGTGGAAAATCCCAGCCCTTCATGGAATGAGAGCCATATAGATTTCAACAAGCACGACCCGCTATCCACTGTGTATATGGGCGATGGATTTGCACGGACAGCCGGTTTCGAAGGCCCGATCAACGATGTGATCGGAGCACGTGTGATGGGCTTCTACACCGGCGACAACCTGAATTATTACTACTTCATGGCCTCGAACTTCGCCACGTCGGACCGATGGTTTTCGCCCGCATTGTCACGCACGCAGATCAACCGCCAATACCTGCTTGCCGGAACATCCCAGGGGCATGCCTATCCGTTGGATCCAACCACCGGACCGATTACGGCGAAGTCGATCATGCAATTGCTCGACGAGAATCACATCACCTGGAAAGACTACGTCCATCCCTTGCTTGGCCCGACCCCATGCACCACGGCAAAGTGTCTGATGGGGCAAAGCTACATGGCGGCGTTTGATTACGCCTCCAAAATCGTGGCCAACGAGCCGCAAAACATTGTGACGGTGGACCAGTTCCTTACCGATGCCAACAATGGCGCGCTGCCTCAGGTTGTCTTTATCGAACCCGCATCGGCGGAGGGATTGGATGAACATCCCACAGACATCGGCAGCGGAGCAAACAATGTTCAGACTGGTTCCAAGTATGTGGCCAGCCTGATCAACGGACTGATGAACAGCCTTTCCTGGAAAGACTCAATCTTCATCCTGACATGGGACGAAGGGGGCGGGTTCTTTGACCACGTTTCTCCCCAACCGATGCCAAGCCCTGATGGCATTGCGCCCAAGGACCTGCGAGCACGCGATATTTGCCTGAACACAGACGGATCTATCAACTCCAGCCCGACATGCAATTTCCAGTACACCGGATATCGCCTGCCGCTGGTGGTGATATCACCCTTTGCCAAGAAGAACTTTGTCTCTCACACGGTGGCCGACTACACCGCCACCTTGAAACTTATTGAAACGCGCTTCAACCTGCCGGCCCTCACTGCACGTGACGCTGCGCAAATGGACATGACTGAATTCTTTGATTTCAACGCCGCACCGTGGAAAACGCCGCCCACGCCACCGGCTCAATTAACGAACGGGGCATGTTATCTGGATCATTTGCCGTAAGCCGGAAAGATACAGAGTATTAATCAAGCTAGCCCGGATTTCTCACAAACCCTAAGGTCGTCGATAGCTCGGGTGATTCTCGTTGGCGATGGTTCTGCGGAAGAGTGGCAAATCGGAGAAAACAGGTCCAGGGGAGTGGCATCCAGTTCCTCGGC
>JBAVUZ010000219.1:0-10982 GCA_049697035.1 Candidatus Angelobacter sp.
ACTTTGTATCAAGCGATGGATGCTCCGAAAGAGGATGCTGGGTCCTCGAAACCCAGTGTTCATCAACCTTTTAGAGCATCCTTTCTTTCTTGGCTAGAGATTTCGTGAATAATCCAGGCTAGGGCGCAGGTGCGGGCTGCTCAGCTACTACTTCTCCTTGTTCAGAACCATTTCTTTTTCTTGAAGTACAACAGAGTAGCCACGGTGGTCAGCGCCATGAGGCCGATGGCATACCACGTCCCATACGGACTGTGTTGCCATGGCAGCGGCAGGTTCATGCCAAAAAATCCGGTGATAATCACCATGGGCAGCGCGATGGTGCCCCAGATGGTCAAAACCTTCATGACCTCATTGGTGCGGTTGGCGACAGCGGAAAGATAAATATCCAGTGCGCCACTGAGCAGGTCGCGGTAGGTCTCAATAAATTCCGTGGTGCGGACCACATGATCGTAAACGTCGCGCAGGTAGGGATCGAACTTGTCGGAAAGCAGCCCGCCTTCGCGCCGGACCAGCGCATTCACCACTTCACGCATTCCCCCGGCCGCGCGCCGAAACTCAATCAGGTTGCGCTTCAGCTTGAAGATCCGCGCCAGCACTTTTGGCTCCGGGCACTCCAGCACAATCGACTCGATCTCTGAAGTCTCATCGGCAATGCGGTCCAGCACGGGAGAATATTCGTCCACAATCGTGTCCAGCAGGATGTAGAAAATCTTGTCGACGTCACTGACCTTGCTCTGCTCGGCCCGCACTCGGCATTTCTCCAGAATGTCGGAGTTCGGTTCGTGCACGCTGACGATTTCGTTCTTTGTCAGGAAAATGTCAAAGTCTTCAAAGGTAAAGTCAGCGTCGTTGCGGAGGTGCTTGAGCACGCAGAAGATGTAGGTCTCATATTCCTCCATCTTGGCACGCTGCGGACGGTGGCGGCAGTCTTCTACCTGCAACTCATGGAAATCAAAGCGCTCAGCCAGTTTGTCCAGCTCCAGAGAGTTGGGATCAGAGAGATCAAACCAGGGGACACCGGGCAGCGGCTGCTGTAATGCGCTCATCTGAGAGAAGTATAGCTGGGAGCCCAGGCCCAAGCTGCTGGCCCGCGGCTTCAAGAAGTGTCCCACAGAGCTGCATTTTTTCTTAGTTCTACAACCTCCAGGCCGGGCCTTAGTTCTAACTGTTTAAGGCGCGGTTCCTCCCCCCGGGGTTAATGTAGGGGTTAACGTCCACTTTTTTTTGACCATCAAAATTTTGGCGATCCTGAAAGAAAAAATGACTCGTTTTTTCCTGACTATCGTTTTGATCTTTAGCTGTGTTCTTGCGTCCGCGCAGGCGCCGCCCCCCGACGCGACAGAATCTTCCAGCGTCATGGCCACGCCTTCCAGCGACTATTCTTCCAGCATTATTGCCATGGCCGAAGCGCCATTGCTGCCTCAGCCCACCCGCCTTCAGTTGATGAAGAACATGATCAAGCTGCAGGTGAACCGCGCCATCGACGGCAAGCCATATCCTTCTCTTACTGAATGGCAGCCGCTCACCGCAAGGCAGAAGTTTGAGGTATTTCTGCACAGCACTTATTCGCCGCGCACCTTCGCCAACGCGGCCATTGACGAAGCCGCCGACCGCGCCCGCGGCCATCACCTGAACATGGAATATGAAACTGGAATTCGCGGCGTCGGCCAGGCCTACGGAATTAACCTGGCCACCAACGAGACGGACGTTTTCTTTCAGCGCTTTCTTTTTCCCACTTTGCTGAGACAGGACCCGCGTTACTTCCGCAATCCTGACCTGCCGTTCTTCCGCCGCGCGCTGTATGCCATGAGCCGCGTGCTGATCACGCGGACCGATAGCGGCGGCCAGACTTTCAATTCGTCGCGAATTTTGAGCCTTGCTGCCTCACAAGAGGTGGCGGATCTTTATGTTCCCGGGGAGCGGCAGGGTTTGCATCCGATCGCGGGTTGCGTCACTTTTACGCTGCTGCGCGATGCCGGCGAAAACCTGCTGCATGAGTTCTGGCCAGACGTTCGCCGCAAATTCCTGCATCGATAAAGATTATCGCCGACGATCAAGCCTTGCCTTCAGGCCCAAATAATGACAGCAGATGCCCGTCCACGTCCCTGAAGTGGACAGCCCAATCCGTCGGCGTCACCGCGCGGGGCTCACTTAGAAACACCACGCCTTTTTCTCCCAGCGCTGTATGCGTGGCCCGCAGATTGTCCACCCCGAATGAGACTTCCACGGCTTCCGCCAGCGGCGCCGCATTCATGTGCCGTGGACTCAGGCCCAGCATGATGTTTCCGCATTGCAGCAGAGCAAGAGCCGGCTCCTGCATAATTACCTTGAGCCCCAGCTTGTCTCTGTAAAACTCAATCGACGCTGGAAGGTCGCGCACCCCCAGCATAACGGCCGCGATCCGCGAAAGTTGCGTTGCTCCTGCCATAAACAGCCTCCTGCTTAATTTGATATAGTTAGCAAGGCTAATTAAACGGCCCGGGTGGCCGTCTGTCAAGAAAAATAGTTAGCAGAGCTAATAAATGCCAAAGTTGACCAAAATTGAAGATCTGGCGGACCGCCTGCACAGCACCGCCATCCACCTGCTGCGCCAGGTCCGCGTGCAGGATTCAGCCAGCGGTCTTGCCCCGGCACGGCTCTCGGCGCTCTCCGTACTGGTCTTTGGCGGCAACATGTCACTGAATGACCTGGCCCGGGCAGAGCAGGTGCGCCCGCCCACCATGAGTCGCATCGTCGATGCACTGGAGTCAGAAGGCCTGGCGCGCCGCACGGTGAATCCTCAAGACCGCCGTGCTGTAGTGATCGAGGCCACGGAAAAAGGGACGGCCATCCTGTGGCAGGGACGAAAGCGCCGCGTCAAGTTTCTGGCCAAACATCTCTCGCGGCTGAGTGAAGAGGAACGTAAGAAAATTGGCGATGCCATCATCGCAATCCACAAAGCCATGCCCCGTCAACCTTGATAAGATAGCCATTTCCTTGAGGACCTTCATGCTGACTCTTTCATCTTTTCCCGCGCGGCTCACGTTATCAACATGTCTCTTTTTCACGATTGCGGCAGCGGACGTCACGGCGCAACGCCTGCCCACCACCATTATTCCCGGCCATTACAAGCTGCTGCTGGACCCTGACATTGGCCAACAGAAGTTCACTGGCGAAGAGACCATCACGGTGCAGGTGCAGCAGGCGACAAGCGAGATTGTGTTGAATTCGCTGGGACTCGATATCTCCCTTGCGGAAGCGACCGCAGCGCAAAAGACTGTGCCGGCACGCGTAACCTATGACCAGCCAAATGAAACGGCACGGCTCTCCCTGGCTCAGCCTCTTCCTGCCGGGGCAGCAAGCCTGCATCTCAAATTTTCCGGCCAGCTCACCTCTGGGTTGCGTGGGCTATATCTGAGCAAGTCGCGGAGGCGGCAATATGCGGTTACGCAGTTTGAAGGCACCTATGCCCGCATGATGTTTCCTGGCTTTGACGAACCTGCCTTCAAAGCCACCTTCGATCTTTCTGTCATTGCGGACAAGGGCGACACAGCTATTTCCAACGGCCGCATCGTAAAAGACGGTCCCCTGCCCGGCTCCACGCGGCACAAGATCACGTTTTCAACTTCGCCAAAAATGTCCACGTATCTTGTCGCCCTGGCCATTGGCGACTGGCAATGCCTGGAGCGCACTGTTGACGGCACCCCAATCCGCGTCTGCGCCGAGCCCGATAAAAAGCAGTACGGCCAGTTCGCCCTGGAAGCCGCCGCGCAGTCTGTCCATTTCTATAACCAGTGGTACGGCATCAAGTATCCGTTTGAAAAGCTCGATATGCTGGCCATCCCCGACTATGAGTGGGGCGGCATGGAGAACACGGCTTCCATTTTCTATCGCGATACCGCGCTGCTCATGGACGAAAAGACCGCCTCCGTGTTCGCCAAACAAAGCCATGCCACGGTGGTAGCGCATGAGATCGCGCACCAGTGGTTCGGTGATCTGGTGACCGCTGCGTGGTGGGATGACATTTGGCTCAATGAAGGCTTTGCCACATGGATGGAGCGCAAGCCCATTCGCGCGTGGCATCCGGAGTGGCATCTTGAGGACGATGAAGCCGCCACGGCGCAAAGTATCATCGGGCTCGATTCGTTAAGCGCGGCGCGGGCCATCCATGGCGATCCGCGCACCTCGGCCGAGATCAAGGAAATGTTTGACGGCATCACGTATCAAAAGGGCGGGGCAGTTCTCGGCATGTTGGAGTCTTATGTCGGGCCGGAGGTTTTCCGCAATGGCGTGAACGCTTACCTGAAAGCGCACGCCAACGGTAACGCTACCTCGGCGGATTTCTGGCAGGCCGTAGCAAAGGTCTCCGGTAAGCCCGTCGATAAGATCATGCCGACATTTGTGATGCAGCCCGGCGTACCTCTGGTGACGGTAAGCGGAAGTTGTCATACGGACTACATTCCGCTTGAGCTCTCTCAGCAGCGTTTTTTGTTGTCATCTGCGACCGACAAAGACGACCAGCTCTGGTCAATTCCTGTTTGCACCAAAGCTGCTCAAAATTTGAGCTCGTCATGTTACCTCGTCAATAAGAAGACAGAAGAAGTTGCCGCCGTGAACCCATGTCCGGACTGGATATTTGCCAACCGCGACGCCAAGGGCTACTACCGCGTGTTCTATCAGGATCAAAAAAATCTGATGAACGCAGCTGCATCCTCGGAAAAAAATCTGACCGTCCCCGAGCGTATCGCGTTCGTTGAAGATCTCTGGGCGATGACACGTGCGGGCAGGGAGCCGGTAGGGATTTTTCTGAACGTCGCTCGCGACTTGCGGCCTGAGCGCAATCGGCTTGTGGTTGAGATCGTCGCTGATCACATGAATAGCATCGGCCGCGCGCTGGTGCCGGAGCAAAATCAGAAAGAATATCGCGAGTTGGTGAGGCAGCAGTTTATGCCATTGGCCAAAGAAGTCGGCTGGAGCGGCGGCCGCAGTGATAGTGACGAGCAGAAAGCTTTGCGCGCCAGCCTGCTGGGAATTCTGGGCAGCGCCGGTGATCCTGGCGCCGTGGCGGCAGCTCAAAAAATTGCGCAAGCGTACATAAAGGATTCGACTTCAGTGGAAGGCACCATCATTGGCCCGGCTCTTGCCGTTGCGGCGCAAAATGGTGACGCCGCGCTCTATGAGCAGTTCACGCAAGCCATGGGCAGCGCGCGCAACACTGAAGATTATTACCACTTCCTTTTTGCCCTCACGTCTTTCCGCCAGCCTGAGCTGGCGCAGCGGACACTGGCGCTCATTGACCAGGGCAAAATCCGCCAGCAGGATTATGTACGGCTGTTCCCGGCGTTGCTGGCTGAGTCTCCAGGGCGCGAGATTGCGTGGGACTACCTGAAAGCCCACTGGGATTCACTGGCTGAAAAGGTCACGTCTTTCGGCGGGAGCGGCGCTGTTTCCGCGCTGGGCGGGTTCTGTTCCATTGAGAAGCGCGACGAGATCAAGCAGTTTTTTGCCACGCATCGCGCTCCGGGCGCCGAGCGCGCTTTGCAGCAGAGCCTCCAACGGATCACCAGCTGCGTTGAATTTAAGCAGCTCCAAACCGGCAATATGCAGAAGTTTTTACGCTCAATCCCCTAAAGAACTGGGTTGATCAACAGGCCAGTACCTTGGTACTTGGCGTAACGGACGCCTTGTCTGATAGATTCCATGCAAGAGCAACCAGAAGATAATGATGTTGACGCAAGAGCTGGTGATTCCGCAGACAAAGCTCTCCGTCCGCGTCCAGCACGGCGGCCGCGAACTGGCTGATCAGATCGCGTGCGCGTGGCGGCGGCTGTGCGACGAATCGGGCGATGAAGAGGTTTTCTACCGTCCGGAATGGGCGCAAGCCTACTTGCAGGCCTTTGAGCCAAAGGCTGATGTCATCCTTATCTCCGCTTGGTCGGGCACGAAACTGAGAGGCATTCTGCCGCTGGTGCGGCGGCGGATCATTGTCGGCGGCCTTCCCATCATCAAGCTCACGCTTCCTGCCAACGTACATTCCTTGCGCGCCAGCCTCACCGTTTGTCCGGGAGAAGAAGGCGCAGCCGTGCTCAAGGAGCTATGGCAAGCCGCAAAGAGCCTGCCTCAATGGGACACGCTGGACGTAGCGAACGTCGTGGAAGGCAACGGGCTGGATCGCCTGATAGCGTTGGCGCGGGCAGATGGATATCGCACGGCCCGCAAGCGCACTTCGCAAACTTTACATCTGTCCATGGACGCTTCGACTCCAGAGAAGTCCGGGGCGCAGCCGCCGTGGCTCGCTGGCACGCGGCCCAAGTTTCGCTCGCACCTGCGGCGCGCAAAACGCCAGCTGGAAGAGCAGGGAACGCTGGAGTTGAAGCATTACAATGAGGCTGATCCTGAAGCACTGGCAAAGTTTTATGCGCTGGAAGCTTCTGGTTGGAAAGGCGCGGAAGGCACGGCAATCAAGTGCGATGCGCACACGCGCCAGTTTTACGACGCAGTGGCGCAGGCCGCGGCGCGCGCGGGCTATCTCTCCCTGGATTTTCTGGAACTCAATGGCAGGCCAATCGCCGGACATTTTGGCTTCAATCTGCGTGGTCGTTATTTCCTCGCCAAGGCCGGCTATGACGAAGCTTTTCGCCGCCACGGTCCCGGTCAGCTGCTGGTCAATGAAATTCTTGGCTGGACGCGCGAGCGCGGCCTGCACGAATTCGATTTCGTCGGGCCCGCCACGTGGGACGAAAGCCGGTGGGCTTCAGCGCGGCGCAACAATTACCGCGTATTCATTTTCCGCAAAGGCTGGTATGGTGCTTTGCTGTATGCTGCCCGCATCTCAGCGCGCGATGCCGTGCGCAAGCTGCTGGGCAAGCATGAAGATGAAAGCGCGCCGCTGGAACTGAAATCCAAGCCGCAGGGCAGCGAGAAGGAGTCCGCCGCGGACCCCGAGAATAAATCCCGAGAATAAATTAAAGATGGCCGCACAGCGCGAAATGTCGCCGGTATTTGTGGAAGGCCTGGATATTTCCGCTTACGGCATCACGCGCAGCGTTGGACGTCACGGCGTTCCGGTGTACGCGCTCAATGACAAGCTGCGCGACCCTCTGCGTTATTCGAAGTATGTCCGCGAGTGTTTTGTTTATCCCGACGATCCCAACCAGCCGCGCGCGTACGCCGGTGACAGCGTGGCCAATGAAGATATGTTGTGCCGTCTGATGCTGCGGTGGAGTGAGCGATTTGAGCACAGGCCGGTCTTGTTTGCGACCTCTGACTGGTTCGCGCGTTTTTTGTCGCATCACCAGGCAGAGCTGAAAGACCGATTTCTTTTTCACTGGGTGCCCACCGATCTGTTCTCCACCATCGTGGATAAAGGATCGATGGTCCGCTTCTGTGAGCGCGTGGGAATAAAAGTTCCGCGAACGCATATCACGCGTGCTGAAGATGACATGGCGCAGGTGGCGCGGGATTTCGTCTATCCATCCCTGATTAAACCGATTCATCGTTATACGGCTGGCTTTCCGGTCGAATCGGCCAAGGTGCTGGTGGCGCAGAATGCACAGCAAGCGCAGGATTTTTTTGCGCGCTATCCGCAGATGAAAGGCGCCACGCTGATGCAGGAACTGATTGAAGGCGATGACGACCAGGTCTTCCAGTACACCGCGCTGGTCAACACCCAGGGAGAGATCGCGGCATATTCCACGGTGCGCAAACTGCGCCAGTATCCCGCTGGTTACGGCAGTATGTGTTATGGGCAGACAGAGTACAACGAAGCGCTGGAACTCGTCGGGCGCAAGCTGATTCTTGCGCTCGGATATTGCGGCATGGGATCGCTGGAATTCAAGTATCGCCACAAAGATGGCGGATACTACTTCATTGAAATGAACACGCGCCTTCCCTGGTACAACGGCCTTTTTGCCGATGCCGGCGTGAACCTGCCTTATCTCGCCTATCTCGATCTGGCAAGCGGGCTTTCCGCACATAACGCTCCCGGTTTTGCTCCGCCGCAACAGCGCGACGGTACTACATGGGTCGGCTATCACAACTATGCCTCCTGCTTCCGCGAAATAAAGAGGACGAACCCCATCAGTCGCATGACTTTCCTTTCTCACGTAGCCCGGTCCAAGTCATACGGTTGGTGGAACTGGGCCGATCCCAAGCCGTTTCTTGCGTCCGGCATGTTGGCCGCAAGGCGCGCGGCGGGAAGCGTTTTGCGTAAGACGGGATTGCGATGACTACTGGAGACGATTTCCACCCTAAACGGCCTTTCATCAAAAAGTAACATTCTCTTCACCGTACTTCCACACAGCCCTGCTATCCCTTGAACCGTGGCGCGATGGTCCCCCCGATCGCACTCAACTGATCGCCAGCCAGCGCTCGCCGCCAATCTTAAATATCTTGGAGCTATCAATGTCGCACGTCAGACGTTTCGGCATGCTGGGCGTATTTGCCCTGTTATTCACCGTCGGCCACTTGACCGCCGCCGCGGAAGATGGCAAAGACGGAATCAAAACCGTTTTCGTTATCGCCATGGAAAACCACAATTGGACACAGCCTGCCAACCAGTTCACCGGCGGAATCCAGCAGATCTTTCAGAACCCGGCGGCGCCGTTCATCAACAGCCTGGTGAACGGGAATGCGACTGCCGTCATTAATGGTCGTCAGGTCAATATCAGTCAGCAGGTGGCTTTTGCCACGAACTATCGCAACGTTCTGGCTACCGCGGCCGGGGCCAACCCGCACATTCACCCGTCTGAGCCCAACTATCTCTGGGCGGAAGCCGGCACGAACTTTGGCGTTTTCAATGACAACGATCCCTTTTCGCCCGCCAGTGGCACGGGACAGATCAGCAACCAGGACAATCAACTGCACCTTACGCGTCTGTTTGACCAGTGCGGGGTAAGTTGGAAGTCCTATCAGGAAGACATTGACCTGGTCCCGGACGGCAACTCCTTTGACAACGTCGTTCTGCCCCAGAATCAATGGACCTCTCCGATCAAGAGCCACTCCGGACTCTTTGTCGCCGGCGCTAACCAGTTCAACGGCTCAAAGCAATTTAATTATGCGGTCAAGCACAATCCCATGGCGATCTTCACTGACACAAGCGGCGGCAACGACACCACCACCGCCAATCCGAAGCGTCTGAACTTTGCTCCGCTGCAGCAGTTCTTCACCGATCTGGCCAACAATGCCGTGGCCCAATACAATTGGATCTCGCCAGATCAGTTCAACGATCAGCACACCTCGCTCACTGGCGGCTTCAAGGGCGTCACCGGTGACGCGGCGAACATCCTGCAAGGCGATAACTTCCTGCAGCAATTCATTCCCGTGATCATGGCTTCCAAGGCCTACCAGGACCATGGCGCGATCATCATTTGGTGGGACGAATCTGAACAGGATGCGACCGGCGACAACCCGGATGACCTGACCCACACGATTGGTGAGATCGTCATTTCACCCGATGCTCACCCGAACGAGGGCGGCGTTCCCTTTGCCAGCGACGTCTTCCTCACTCACTCGTCCGATCTGCGCAGCATGCAGGAAATCTTCCACGTGACGAATCCGTTCTTCCTGGGTGATGCCATTCACGCCAACGATCTTTCCAGCCTGTTTGCAGAGGGTGCGATCCCCCAGCGCGGCGGCAATGATGGCGACAGGGGTAACGGCACTTGCGGAAGAGATTAGCACTTTCATCTCGAAGCGAAGCGAGAGATCCCTATCGGAACCTTCCAGCCGGTAGGGATTTTTGCTTTTCCCGACATTGGCTCTTCTCCGTGTCTCGGTCACTCCGTGGTGAGATTTTTGGTTTTCCGATCCTGGCGATTACGTGCGATGTCGGCGATCCCAGCGATTTTCGCCCCCTCCCCCGCCTTTTTCGCGCCTTTTGTTGCAAACAAAAGACTTTCGCCGTTTGACGCTTGCGCCACGCTTGGGCCACCCTTGGGCCACCCTTGGGCCACGCTTGGGCCACCCAAGGGCCACCCAATCCCAATCCCAAACCCAAACCCAATCCCAATCGGCAGAGGGTCGCAGTTGTGGTCCTGGTTTCGGCTGATTGCTAGTTGCCAATTGCTGTTTGCTTTTTTCAAAGACCTTGCGCACTTCGGCGCTGCCGTACTGTAGCGCAATTCATACCGGTAATCACGCGCGAACTAGTTCACCAGCACCGGCACTGTCCTTTGCGACCCACTGCTTAACATGGTTCATTGTCCGACTGGCCAGCCCTTGTACAAACTCTATTTCAGATGCCTGAGCGATGTTTGGGAATTCAGCAGCACGTCGATGTGTGAAGTGGCCTCGCATCCCCGCCTCGCACTGACGAACTGCATAGGTCGATGACTCCGTAAATACAACGACTTGCTGTTCCGAGGGGCCGAACCGTCATCGCTGCTGAAGTCTCCGGCACTGCTTCTGTGAGGACCGAGGAATCGGCTCCGCTGGTCTGAAGGATCACAATCTGTACGGACTCATGAAGCTTACCGCATCAGATCGAATCAATCGCATCAGCTGATCTGGATTTACCAGCAAGCTGCCGATGTAGGTGATCAGTAAAAGAACAGCCCATACATATAGGAGCGTCAACGATGCAAAGAAGGGCTTAGCCGCCCGTCCTGATCACTGTTATCAGCGTAATCAGCGGTAAGGTTTTCCTCTACCACTACACGATCTGCCTGACCAGCAGCTCATTTTTCTGTCGCGTGCCCCGCTCTTACCTTATTCCTCTACTGTCCCTCACCAAACTCTGGATGCCCCATCCTTTGCGTCCTGCTAGATCGCGTGTTTAACGAGTACTGATTGCGGACGCAAAGGGTGGGTAACCAAACTTCAACCTTCATCCTTTTATCCGGTGTGTTTCACTGTGGATCAGCGGCCAGCTTTTGATCGGACGCCAGTCGCCGGTCTTCCAGTCGGCATATTCGGGTTCCATGATGAACCCGGGATCAAGGGCAAAACGCAGCGTGGTTTTGTCCTGAAAGCGGACGTCAATCGCATGGTACTCGCCGACGGCC
>JBAVUZ010000220.1:0-4973 GCA_049697035.1 Candidatus Angelobacter sp.
AATGGTCCTTTTGGATCAATTTTGTGGGCGGAGAAAGAAATGACACCTTACCCGCAACGTTTGAAGCGTGCGACCGCCGTACTCGGCACTCTGTTCTTCTCGCTTACGGCTGTGGCACAAACCGCAACGCCTAGCCTGATCCTCTACAACGGCAAGATATTCACCAGCAGCGCCGCCCGTCCTTATGTGCAAGCTTTGGCGATCGGCGACGACCGTATCCTTGCCAGCGGCGATTCCGACAAAATTAAAGCCCTTGCCGGTCCCCACACGAAGCAGATCGACTTGGGCGGCAGGACGGCAATTCCCGGCATCAACGACGCGCATAACCACGTCGAATTGGCCCCTGCAGACACGATCGAACTACAGTTCAAGAGCCCCGACCCCTCGTGGACTGAAGTGAAGGAAGCTTTTGCCACCCCGACCGTAGCAAGAGCGCCCAAGGGAGCGTTTATCCGAGGCTACGTTGGTCCTTCAGCCTGGAAGGATCCCGAGCTGACGCGCGATGCCCTCGACAAACTTGCTCCCGATCATCCGGTCATGCTCTTCGTCACTGAACATGCTTCCATACTGAACACCGCGGCGCTCGACAGGTTGGGAATTCGCGAAAACCAGGCAAATCCGCTGGGCGGGCGCTACGAGAGATCCGCAGATGGCAGGCTCACGGGCGTCCTCCGCGAATATGCGTCAATACAGGCTGTTCGGAAACTTGCGGACATGACGAGCGACACCGAGGCGATTACACAGCTGCGTAACGAGCTCGCGCGCGCGGCGAAGTTCGGAATCACATCGTTGCAGGACATGTCCAACGCCATCGCGCCCGATCGTTGCGTTGCCCTGCTTGAGAAGGTCCCGGTCCCCATCCGAATCCGGGTGATCCGTATGCCTCCAACCTCGCCTGCCGGCCGCGACACCACTGAAGGCCAGTCGACCCCGCGCAACCCCGCTCCTTTGATCACGGTCAGCGGCACCAAATGGATGTTGGATGGAACACCGCTCGAAAGGACGTTTGAAGCGCGCGATGCTGGACAGCACCGATCAGGAATGAAATTCGAGACACTCTTTACGGGCCTCGACTTGACCTTCCCTCCGTCCGAGATCAAGAAGATGCTGCGCGAATCGCTGCGCAACAATGATCAGTTGATGGTCCACGTTTTCGGCTACAACTCGGCGTCGGCGATGCTGAACGCGATGCAGGCCACCGGAGGAAAGAAAGTCTGGGCCGGCCGACGAGTACGTTTCGAGCACGGCGACGGCCTTTTTCCCGATCTTATTCCACTCGCCAGGGAGATGGACGTGGTCGTCGTTCAGAATCCCTTGCACCTCAATGTCGGCATGATCTTTCCCGGCCTCGTTCTGGAGCATGCCCAGCCGTTTCGCTCCTTGCTGGCAGCAGGCATTCCACTTGCTCTAGGTTCGGACGGTCCAACGAATCCCTATCTGAATATTATGTTTGCTTCTCTTGATTCGAACCGGCCATCCGAAGCCATCACGCGGGAACAAGCAGTGATCGCTTACACGCTGACCTCGGCATACGCCGAATTTGCCGAAAAAGACAAAGGCAGCCTGGAACCGGGTAAGCTGGCTGACTTAGCTGTTCTTTCACAGGATATTTTCACGGTCGATGCTTCGGATCTACCGAAGACAGAATCGGTGCTGACAATGGTCGGCGGAAAGATAATTTACGACGCCAAAGTCATAACTACCCAGTAGGGCGGGCGCGACATGGGCCAGTCATACGGAGCGCAATCATCAGGAGCGAACCGGATTCCGCAATGCGGCGCACGTGTGGGACCTTCATGTTACTAACGCAAAGATTTGTTCTAAATTAGGCTGTGCGGGTAAGCTAAGAAAGGATTCTGTTAGGCTTTTACTCCTCCACACTGCATCCACGCTCCAGACAAGTGTCAGGAAGAGATTCCTTTCCTCATGCCGTAAACGCGCCCTAAAAGACAAATCCTTACTGCCGTAGGCGGGCGCTGCAGCGTCAGCGGAGCGCCCTGACGTACCGTGCCATGCGCCCTTCAGGCTCATCGAACAAGCCGCAAAAAGTAAAACCGGCTTTTTCAGCCACCTTGAGCGACGCAATATTCGCCAGCGCAATTCTCAGGACCATCTGGCGGGCTTCTGTCGCCGTTCGCAAATATTCGTCCATGAGGTTGATGGCGCGTAACGCCACGCGTTGGCGTCGCCATTGCGGGAACACTCCGTAAGAAACATTGACTTGGCCCGGATCCACAAGACGCGCCAGGTTCACTTCAATGAAACCGGCCAATCGATTGCTCGCACAATCGAATACGCCAAACGCCCGGCGCGGTCCGCCGCTTCGCCAGCTCTCCTGGTTGTTTCGGATGAATGCTTCCACAGTGGCGGGCGTGCTTCGCCCGCCGCTTACCCACTTCGCCATCTCCTCATCTTCACCAGCAAAGTGGTCGGCTGCATCCTCTCCACCCAGAGGTCGAAGGAAGATTACTCCGTCCGTCAATCTTGGCAGGTGAAGCAATTCATCCTCACTGACCCTTCTCACTCACAGTGTCCCAAATAGCAAAGTAAGCTAAGCAGAGATTCCTTTCCTCATGCCGCAGGGCCCCGCAGCTTACAACGCGCCCGGTTTTGGCTTGTTGGGGTGGAGATCGGCGCGCAGTGTCAGCGATCGCGATTCAGAAACACTGCATTTCTGCACAAGGCATACCTATGACTTCCATAACACAGATGGATCAATCTGCGCGATGGTCGTCCTTCCGGTCAGCGCCATAGCGGATTTTAACTCCGAGCGCAGGATCCCAATGACGCGGGCGACGCCATCCGCACCCGCCGCAGCCACACCGTGCAGATAGGGCCGCCCAATCAAGACAGCCTTGGCGCCCATGGCCAATGCCTTGAGTATGTCGGTGCCCCTGCGGATTCCTCCATCCACCATCAATGGAAGTCTGCCCTGCAGTTTCTCCGCAATGCGCGGAAGCGCCTCGGCCGTGGCGGGCAATGTGTCCAGGTTGCGTGCGCCGTGATTAGAAACAATAATTCCGGCGGCGCCCGTATCCACGGCACGCAGAGCGTCTTCAGGATTGATCACGCCTTTGAGCCACACCGGCGTTTTGGCGATGGAGCACATCCATTCAATTTCCTTCCAGGTGAGCTTCCCATTCGGTACCAGACTGAAGGCATGGTCCGGAGAGCGCCGGTGGACCTCAGCGCCAATGTTGATATTCGGCAGGACGAAATTCGGCGGCATCCTGAAATAAGCACGCTCTTCACGGTTGCGAATCCCGATGCTCGGCGTGTCTACTGTGATTGCGATTGCCCTGCACCCCGCGGCTTCAGCGCGTTGAATGAGGCTTTGATTAAAAATCCGGTCAGGACGTGTGTAGAGCTGGAACCATACCGGCTGAGTAGCGGCCCGGCAGATGTCTTCCACCGATTCCGTCGCGAAAGTGCTCGTTATCAAACTTACCTTCCCCTGATTCGCGCCTGCGACGACGGCCATCTCCCCTTTGCGATGCCACAGCCGATGAATGGCGGCGGGAGCAAGCAGAATCGGCACATCCAATGACTGGCCCAGGATCTCCGTCGTTAATTCAATCTCTGAAACATCAACCAGGATGTTAGGGTTCAAACGGATTCGCCCCCACTGTTCGCTGTTGGCGCGTAACGTAATTTCGTCGCCCGCCCCTCCGGTCAAGTAAGCATGGGCGATAGGTGCCATGCGCTTTTCACTCAGCGCTTCCATGTCCGCCAGGGTCCGGACTTTTTGCAGCATTCTCCGTTCAAGCGCGTCACTGATGGCGCCAAAGCGCATCTTGTAAAGCCTGGATCGTCTCATCGCAGATCATTCTCCTCGGCGCTGAAGCTGCACTCTCTTTGACCTCTTGATTGCTATGCACATTAATTTATTGCGCGCTGTATCCGCCATCAATCGTAATCACGCTGCCAGTCGTCCACGCTGACTCGTCGCTGGCCAGGAAGACTACTGCGCTCGCTATCTCTAAAGGCCGGCCAAAGCGGCCCATCGGATGTAAGGCCACGCGCTGCTTGCGCGCGTTTTCGTCCGTGCTGAACCTGGCTACCATCTCCGTTTCAACGATCCCCGGGGCGATGCAGTTTACGCGAATATTTTCCGCCCCATGGTCCAGCGCCATCGCCTTCGTCATGGCCATCACCGCGCCTTTTGATGCGGAATACGCCACACGGTTCCGCGCTCCCACCATGCTCAGCACCGAACCAACATTCACGATCGACCCGCCACCCGCAGCGCGCATGTGCGGCAACACCGCGCGTGAAAGCAGCCATAGCCCACGCACATTGGTATTAAAGGTCTGATCAAAATCCGCTTCGCTGAGTGACTCCGCCGTTCCCGGCAACAGCACTGCCGCATTATTGACGAGGACGTTGATCTGTTTAAATCTGCGTAGCGTCGCGGACACCAGTTTCTCCACGCTGCCGCCACTGCTCACATCGGCGCTCACCGCCAAACAATCGGCGCCGATCTCTACAGCAGCACGGTCAAGCTTCTTCCTGTCCCGCCCGGCAATCACTACCTTTGCGCCTTCGCGCACAAACGCCACGGCAATGGCTTTGCCGATTCCGCTTCCTCCGCCGGTGATGATGGCAACTTTGCCCGCTAATCGCATTGTGAGATCCTCAATTTTTTGGCGTGCGTTGTTTTGACGCAATGGTAGCCTCGGAGATTACCTACAAACGCGCGTTCAAAATGCGAAGGATACGCACAAAGCTTGGGAGGGATCTATTCAACACTTCGGGGGAGAGCTTGCCAAGAATTTCAAAAGACTTAATTCCCTTAGCGTAAGCATTCGAGCATCTGCGCGTTGCGTTAATCAATCTTTCCTGAACGTCGTGTCGGTGCCGGCCTTCCAAATCATGTAAGGGTGGCAACGCGGAAACTTGAAGCTTGTCTTTAAAGTGTTCCTGCAGAGCCGCGCGATCCGCCACGAACCACGTCTCCATGCATGTGGTCATGA
>JBAVUZ010000221.1:0-7702 GCA_049697035.1 Candidatus Angelobacter sp.
CAGAGCTCGGAGGCATTGCGTTCTTCCCGGCGCCGGCCGTGCGCCCCCGGTTCCGGAACAACCCTCGTTGTTCAACTGAAACTAGTGCGCGTCCTTCCCGACAACACCTCTTAAGAAAGGAGAACAATAGCAAATGAGCGGAACCCATTAGTGTCCGGTTATTTTCCGACTTGATCTCACTGATGAGCATCTCTGTCGCTGCCTTTGAAAACTCTGAATCGCCGACGGCTAATAGGACCTTCATTGCAAATATTCCTCATTGAATGCCCGAGTGATGGATCTCAAATGTTCATCAAACTAAGTTCTGTCAATATGCCATGATCACAGCTGCTACCCAACCGGCAGCACGTTTCACAAAATAGACTTGAGTTCATTCACCCCAGGTGTTTCTGCTCGACCTTCTCTCAGGATCCATCTGGCCCGAGAACAGGAGCACGAGCTGTCCTTCCTCATACCCCAATTCAACCCTGATCGGCCATCCGGCTGCATTCCGGCGCAGCCCGATAGAGTTGGGTCCTGAGATTTCAAACAGCTTGCAGCTTCCATTGATGCGAATACCGACGGAGATCACTCGTACGCCATTCGACGTCATACGCGTGGTGACACTTTCCATAGGAAACGATCGGCACTCCACCACCCAATCCCCGCCCTTTTCCCGTCGTTCGATCGTGGTCATCATGCCCCGCAGGTCTCGAGTCAACCACCCACACAGTGTTTCCCAGGAAGACGCATTTGGCGCCTGCTTCATCTCCGATACTGCGGGAGCAGATCTCCTTGTAAGTTCGCGATGAACAACTGTTGTGCTCATGGTGCCCTCCTATAAACGCTCTCGAACTGTAAGCACCGGACATTCAGACTGGCGCACTACTTTCGACGCAATCGACCAACTGGCGTGGGCGGCCAGTGGGCGGGAATGCGTGACTGCCATCACGATCAAGTCAGCGTCGACTTGCGTGGCAGCTGCCAGAATTTTTTCGGCGGGATCTCCCCGCCACGGTCCTGAACACCACCGGCTGGCACCACAAATCAGCGTCCTCCGGCACAAGCAGTTCCATCCGAGAGGCTGCTGTCTGATGTGATTCCGCACCGGCATCCTTTTCCAGAATATGCAAGAGAGTGAGAGTCGCGGCTGACTCCTCGGCCAGAGAAACGGCATATTGCGCGGCACGGAGGGAATGCAGTTCAAGGTCGATGGGTAGAAGAATTAAAGAGAGCCGCTTGCCAGAAAGGCGAGCGTGCGGTCCAACCGTGAGAACCGGAATGCCCATGTCGCGAAATAACGCTTCAGCCTTGGACCCGAAGAACAATTTCGTCACGCCCGCAGCCGCGTGCGTGCCTATTACCAGCAAATCGGCGCGGTATTGGACCGCCAGACGGGTGATCTCATCGACAACGTCGCCTTCAGCAACGATGCTTGTGCAACGCTTATCATCTTTATATGTACGGTCTCATCCAAAGATCGAGATTATCCTTCGCATTCGCTGTGCCGCCTCCGAAGGGAGCACCAGCGTCGGGTCAATGACATGGGCAACGACCAATCGGGAATCGGACCGTTGCGCCAGCTCAGCGGCAATCTTCAGCGTGTTTGCAGAGAAAGGTGACATATCCACAGCGACGAGGACACTGTCAAAATGTACTCGCGTGGTCTTGAGGTGCGCTTCTTTCGGGGAAGAGAGTGCGCGCTGGTGGATCATAAGGGACCTCCAGTTACTCTCTAGCGTAGACCGGCCAGCACGTATCAACCGTGACGGGCATCACCGTCGAACATGACGATCTGCTGTCGCTACTGGGCGCACTTCGCACCTGGCCAGCCGAACGCCGGAGCGTCGAAATGGGCCGATCACATCGTTTAGCTGTGAGCGCCCGTCACAGCACGCTCCCTCGGGCTTGGGCAAAACAATCTCAGCGCCGATTCGATTGCCCTGGATCGGATGGTGGACCGGCTGGCCGAAGGAGATTACATGCGCTGATGCTGTTCCGGCTTAGTTGGGAATTCTCAGCAACGGGAGACTGCAATCCCTGCCACATCTGTCGGCCAGAACTGCGGTTGACGACATAAACCAATCGCACGCTTCCACGCACCCGGCTTCATCCAAATGGTTTCCGGCATGTGGCGCTTCTATTAACTGTAGTCGCGTGCCGGCAAACCCGGAGAGTTAGGTTCCAGTTTTCTGTACTGTAAATGAGGTCGACGTGACACCCGTAAGAACAGCGCTGTCAGCGCCCTGCGACAATTCCGTCGACAGAAACTCCTCTTCGGATATTTCCTCTTGCCGGTATCAAAGAAACCGCCCGGCACCTGGGGAGCCAGGTCGAACAGCGGTTGGCAGGTCACCGTTCCTGTCTATTCTGGACTTCGCGGCTTCTAACCCGAGCGGATGCTTACGCCGCGGCCTTCTTGGGCAATTCTTTCAGCACCAACACCGAACACGGCGCCTTATGGACGATCCCTTCAGCCACGCTGCGATGGAGGAACTTCGCCACTCCCTTGCGGGCATGAGACGTCACAACGATCAAGTCCGCGCCCCATTTCGCGGCCATATCGAGGATCCCTTCTTTGATTTCGCTCTCGATCACGTCCGAAGTCACCTTGAATCCCGACTTGCTAAGAACGTCCACTGCGAAATCAACGCTGCTTTTGGCGCGCTCCTGACGTTCTTTCCGTCGTGCCGCCATTTCGGGTTGGTATCCCGGCGCCATCTCGGGTGGTGCCGAGTACGTAAGCGGCTCTACAATTTGTAGGACCAGCACGTCGGTCTGGTCAGGCTGCATCTGTGCAGACAATGATTGGACGACAACGTCGGATAGTCCGGTATCGTCAATAGCAACAAGGACTTTATTGGTCATACTGGCCTCCTCAACTTAACAATTGTCCAACCAGGACGGGAAGAGCCACAGTGATGCGGGTCACAGCTATTAACGCATGGCCGGGTTGTTCGTTCTTTGCTCACTTCTTGCATATTTGTCGTGACGGTCACAGCTTGCACGCCCCAGGATCACAGCGGGTGAAGTATTCGCGTTCATATGGCTCCTCCTCTGCGCCGAGGTGCAGGACCTGATTGAGCTTGGACCCATAACGAAATATTGTTACGCCTTTGCATCCTAGCTTGTGCGCCAGTGAGTAAACGCCGGCAACCTGCTCCACCGGGGCATCCGCCGGCAGATTGACAGTCTTGGAAACCGCATTGTCGACGTGTTTTTGGAATGCTGCCTGGATGCGCACATGCTGCTCCGGCGGGGACCTCCAGCGCGGGTGCAAACAGTCGCTTCAGTTCCGGTGCAATCTCGGCACAATTAGCCAGCGATCCTGTACGCTTGACCAATTCCATGGTTTTTTCAGCCCTGTCATCATTTTCCAGGTAACGTGCAAAGGCTGGATTGAACTCGACCAGCGTTTCGTTACCAAACCCGACAAAAATCAACGACACTTCGCAGCCGATCGCCATAATCCAAACGCTCTGTGATCCGGGTCACAGCAACACCCAGGACAAGTTGAGCATGATGAAGTGTGTAAGCCATGAGAGCCGCAGGTCCACGCTAAGCTCAGGAAAAAGCGCGTACTCTTAATGAGGTCGATGCCTGGAGCAGTTGGAAGATGGATTCTGGATCATCCTGCTGATTGTTGCATTTGCCTTTCTCTGGTTGCGGCAACCAGGCAAACGGCGAGCAACGGGCACCCACAGAACCATGAGCGTCCAGGCGATTGACGAATTCAGCAAACGCAGCAAAAAAGCGGCGTAGTCTGCAATGCAGAATGAGATGAGGTGCAACAATAATGATGACAAGAAAAAGGAAGCTTGCGACCAAAGCGAGGAGCACAAAACGCAATCCTAAGAAAACAACGAGCAAAGCAACGCAGAAGGCTTCGAAGAGAACAATCAGGACACAAGCACCAAAGCGGGTGAGGAGTGGCCGGAAAGAACGCTCCAATGCTCCGGAACCATCAGTCGCCATCTATGAGGTGATCGAAACAGAGGTTTATGAGAATCCCAGTGTCCTGGTGGACGATCAGGACCAGGAATTCGGAACATAGTCATGCAAACTGATCCGCAGCGACCTCACTCACGTTCGCTGAGGCCATCTCAGCGCGTGTAGGTCAACTGCTCTGATCTTCAACAAATCACATCTTAGGATCGACTCTCATTTGGAGGTGTTTTATGCGGAATCGTGACATCGCTACTATTTTGGCAGGCGCATACGGTGCCGGGCTGTTGACCATGTATTTCCTTGACCCGCAGCGCGGAAAAAGACGAAGGGCGGAACTGGGCGATACATTGGTCCATTCCAAGCGCGAACTTGAGAAATTCGCAGGGCGCTTAAGCCGTGATGTTGAGAACCGGACTGAAGGCGTACTTGCCGAAGCGCAAAGGCTCTTCCAGCATGTCCCCACATCGGATTATGTTCTGGAGCAAAGGGTGCACACTGCCCTGGGACGCGTGGTATCACATCCCAGCGCCGTTGAGGTAAGCGCTAAGGATGGGTCGGTATTCTTGAGTGGCTGGGTCCTGACCGAGGAAGCAGAAGATGTTGATAGAGCCGTCGCGTCAATCGAAGGCGTAAAAGATTTCATCAGCTATTTGAACACCTCAACCGGGCCTGAACACGTTCCGGCGCTCCAAGGAGGAGCCCGGCGCAAACACGTACCTGAGCTCTTGCAGCAACGATGGTCGCCTACAACCAGGGCAATCGCGGCATTTGCGGGACTGGGACTTGCCACTTATGGAATTAGCCGCTGGAAATCGATCACCAATGCGGCCGGCATTGCCGGAAGCCTGCTGCTGGCACGATCCATATTGAATGTCCCCTGGGCTGCCGCTGTCGGCGTCGACCCATCAACAGGAATTCATGTCCAAAAAACCATCCATATTGAGGCCACTGCTGCCGAGCTTTATGAGTTCTGGAACAATCCGGAGAACTATCCCAAGGCATTCCCCCATATCCAGGAAGTCTGCCGCCTGGAAGACGACGTTTATCAATGGCACCTTTCCGGGCTCGCCGGAACAGCTCTGAAATGGACCGGAGCGATCGTTCGCAGGATCCCGGAAAAACTCATTGAATGGCGAAGCCTTTACGAATCAGATGTCGAGAATCATGGCGTTGTTCGGTTCGAAGCTGCGAAGGATGGTGTCACGCGAGTGCAGATACAAATGAGTTATCGGCCACCGGCTGGCCTGCTGGGGCACGCTTTTGCAACACTGTTCGGACTTGATCCAAAGAACGTGCTGGACCAGGATTTCATCCGACTCAAGGCCCTATTTGAAAGAGGCACAATCAAGTTGCACGGTCATCAGGTAACGAAGAGCGAATTGCAGAACGCTTCTGGGTTATGAAGCCTAAGCCCTGTGTGAACTGGAGCGGTGCTACCAACGGCGGGTAGGCGAAGCAGCAATGCTCCCTGCTATTCACCGGCTGCACGTGGCATCTTCTTCGAGACGTTTCCGTGCATGTACCGGGCGAACCATTCGACGGCCACAGTGACAACCTGCTCGAGTCCGCCGGGTTCCTCGAATAAATGTGTAGCTCCCGGCACAACATGCAATTTAGCAACGCAGTGCATCTGGCCCATGGCCTTTTTATTCAGCGCGAGAACAGTATCATCCTCTCCACCCACGATCAGCAGGGTGGGAGCATCCACTTGCGGCAAGAACTCTTCTGCCAGATCAGGCCGCCCGCCCCGAGAAACCACGGCCGCTACCTGTAGCTTCATTTCGGCGGCCGTGATCAGTGCTGCCGCGGCTCCGGTACTTGCTCCAAACAACCCGATTGGCAAGCGGCTCAGACCGGGCTGGCCATGCACCCAGCTCGTTGCCAGGGTTGAACGGCTGGCAAGCAACGGAATATTGAACCGGTACTCCATTGTCTCCATATCAATTCGGTGTTCTTCTTCTGTTAAGAGATCCAGCAGCAAGGTTGCAAAGCCTTGTCTGTTGAGTTCCTCAGCCACAAACCGATTTCGCGGGCTGAACCGGCCGCTTCCGCTGCCATGTACAAAAATCACCACCCCCAGGGGATTGGATGGCAGGCAAAGATCGCCCTGAAGATTCATGTTTTCGATGGGGATTCGGACCGGCGTAACCGCCTCAAATCTATCTCGAGTCCTGGTAGTCATGCGGCACCTCTTTCCCTGGGCTTGTGTACACCTGCAAGGGGCCCGGCCGAACGCTCAAGCAATACCCGAACTTCCAAGTCCTGTGTTTGCGAGAAGTCCTGGTAGAACTGACCAATACCGTAGAACTCCTCAGGCTGGTCAACGCAAATGAATTCATCGACAACATTGCCAATGTCTCTATCGGCGTGGGTTGGCGCAACCGGTACTGCGACCACGATCTTCTTCGGTTGGAGTGTTCGCAGAGCCTCGATCGCCGCAAGCATGCTCGATCCAGTAGCGATGCCGTCGTCGACAAGGATGATGATCCTGCCCTGGATAGGAATACCGGGCCTGACGCCACGGTACGACTCCTCTCGCCGTTGTAGCTCAGCTTCCTGGGCTGCGATTGTCTCTGCAAGCTGTTCTTCCGTGACTCCGAATTCGGCGATCATCTGCCGATTGAGAATGCGGGCCCCTCCACTGGCAATCGCTCCCATGGCAAGTTCCCGCTCGCCAGGCACACCAAGCTTCCGCACAAGCAGAACGTCAAGCGGTGCGTGGAGCACCTGGGCGACCTCGAATGCGACCGGTACTCCACCTCTTGGGATGCCCAACACCAGGACGTCTTCACGATTTGCATAGCGAGCCAGCTTTCTAGCCAACTGCCGGCCTGCGTCAACTCTGTCATGAAACATACACATACCTCTTCCAAAACCATGCCAAACGGCAGCCTGTCTGACAATGACGCAGGTCACATCATTGGGCAGGGCTGTACATGGCGATGTTTCGACGGGAGCGATGACAAGCGAGGATATCCCGCTCGATCCAGAAATCCTTCTCCAACAATGCCGGGTGACGACCGATCTTTGTCGCAGCAGTGGTTGCCTTGAGATGAAGGATCATCCCAGCGGAGAAATTTCACACGTATTTGTCTTTGCTCTCCCGGGTTGCTGCGTCCGGTGCAAGCGCTATCTCGACAAGAGGCCTGGTAGCCTACAGTTGGCCAGGCCGCGCTACTCACACCTCTGCCGAGCGACTTGATCTTTCAAGCTGCCTTGATTTCAACTTTCTTGGCCAGCTCCGCTTTCGGCGCAGAAAGTTCCAGTACACCATCCTTTAAGGTAGCCATCATTTTGTCAGCCATCACGTTCACCGGTAAGGTGACCCGGCGGAAAATCTGCTGGGCCCGCCTCTCACTGCGATATGTCTTTTCGTCTTTCTTTTCACTCTCCTCGCGGTGTTCACCTTTGATGCTAAGAACGCCGCCATCAAAGTTAACTTCAAGTTCATTCTCCTTGAATCCGGGGACGTCGGCGCGGATATGCACAATGTTGTCTTTCTCAGTGATCTCAAGAGGAACTGGCTTCAATAATTCCATTTCGGCCTTGAACCAGTCGTCCAGGTCATGCCCATCGCCACGGCCACGCCCTTCAAAGAGTTGAAATGCACGTTGCCGAACCTGGTTAATGAGTTTTTCAACATCAGCCCAGAATTCGGTCGTCGACAATGGTTTAAAGGAAATGGGACTAAGTGCGGTTTGTGCTTTCATAGGATCCTCCAAAATTTGGTTCTTTCCTGGTTTCCGATCTAAGGGCTTGTCTTCAGGTGCTCGGC
>JBAVUZ010000222.1:0-9492 GCA_049697035.1 Candidatus Angelobacter sp.
GAGCAAGTCTGGTCAGTGCCGGCTCTTTGAGGCGTGCGCCGCGCCCGGGCAACTGAATGGGTAGGACCTCAATGGTCTCTGGCAAGTTTTGCTGCCAGGTGCGAAATATGGCTTCACTGCCGCCTGCATAAGGAAAACAAAACAGGCGAAGCCTGGCTCGCAAGTTAGGCCGGCGCGCAGTAAGCCATGGACTTTTCGCTGCAATAGTCAAATTCAGATTTACCTGTGAATGCGCCGTAATCGGCCTGCTTGCAACAGACAGACATCATAGCAATCAGCACTCTTCGTCGGCCATTATGCCGATTGCCTTTTTTCCATACCAATCTTGAGAGCATCAATAAAAATCCGAACATTTTCCGATTCGGAGAGTTCCAGCCTGAAGTATCGGTCTGTCAAGCCAAACTCCTGCCCCCACATCACACTGATCCCATGCTGCCTGAGAGAGCTTCGCAATATTTCTGCGTCGCCCAGAAACTCGATGAGTACGTAGCTGGACTGTACTCTCCTTGCCGGCTCAACCAATCTGAATCCGTATCCACCTTCCGCCCTCTTCAGCATTTGGAACGACCTCTCAATGAGATCGTTGATGGAAGGTTCTTTGGCCAATTCACTGGATGCCTTTTCTACTGATAAGGATGAAACAACATTGCGATTTTCATGCCTTAACTGCATGGCATCTTCAGAACTGGCGCAGATTGTCCAGCCAATCCGGTACTCTGCGGTATTGTGGGATTTTGAGGTGGAACCCGCCAGAAAGAGCTTTCTCCTGCCGCCATAGCCACGGTAAAGATGGCCGACGAGTTCCCGCGTATTCAATTGCCTGCTGGGCAAGGTTAAATCAAAGATGATCGGCATGTTGTCAGGCAGGCCATTCACTATTTTCTCCGGATCAAAAACAGCGCCCGTGGGATTGTTGGGAAGACTCAGGTAGACAAATCGGGCTGAACCTCTGCCGCCTTTCGTATCAACGCAGCTTCATTGATATCAAAGCCGTCGGCGGCGGTCTGCACCGTCGCTACCCGGAACCCGAATCCCTGAAAAGACTCCCGCGCTCTCCAATATCCGGGAGTAACCGTCAGGAGCACAGGGTTGGCTTTCATCGCCAACCGGAAGACATGGTTCCTGATTGTCTCAATCGCGCCGCTCGCACCTGAAGTGGGAATGACATCTTGCGGATCGACGCCAAAATAATCTGCGACGATTGAAGCGAACTGCGCGTGGCTGCGAATGAGCTTCGCATAGGGCAGCCCTGTCCGAAGGTCGATCTGTGACTCTGGCGTCTTCGCGGTAGTAGCTGATTGCTTCATTGTGCCTCTTTTGCTATTTCCTTCATCTTTTTGCGCAGGCTGAGCGGCCGCATATCAGTCCATACCTCCTTGATATAGGCGAGGCATTCGTCTCTCGGGCCGCTTTTACCTGCGTCCCGCCAGCTGAGCGGATTCTCCCGGTGCGCAGGCCAGATGGAATACTGCTCTTCATGGTTTACTACAACCGTGTAAATAGTTTTGTCTTCCCGTTCGTCTTTGCTCATAAGTTCCTCACGATGGGCGTTTCTTTTACCGGGCTTTTAAAACATCCGTCCCCCGATGATTGCTTCCATTTCTGGCACCACCAGTGCCGTGCCTTTCTCCTGCGTGGGCACGCCCAGCACCAGGACCTCAGAAGTGTGCTTTCCAATCTGCCGAGGCTTGAAGTTCACGACCGCAAGCACCTGGCGGCCCACCAGCGATTCGTGCGGATAATTTGTGGCCTGGGCAATGCTTCGCCTGGTTCCGATTGCCGGGCCAAAATCAATCACCAGCTTGTAGGCCGGTACTCTGCACCCCTCCGCTGGTTCCACGGAAGAAATCCGCCCCACCCGTACGTCAATCTGCTGAAACACAGCAAACTCAACCACACTTGCTGGTGCGTCCATAAGCTCACCGCCGGTTTAGAATCGCTTACACCAGGGCCAGATTAACTCACGTTGCCTTTATGCCGCAGCCGTAGATTTCGCGGACAGATCAGCGATGCGGCTATGCAGTCCCTGCCAGAAGTTGGAGATCAGATCCAGGTGCCGGTCATAGCCTTCAATGATCTTCCCCGTACTGTGCTCATCGACTGCGTAACGCTCTACGGCTTTCAAGGACTCGTCCTTGTGGTCCTTTTCCGCGGCGCCAATGTGAGCATAGAAGTATTCGCACGCCTCATGGAACTGGTCGGGCTCAGACCACAACTGCATATAGTTCCTGGCGCCATCATAAAGCTTGCGCAGCATCGTATATGCCTGCCATTCCAGCGCCAGTTGCGCGCCAAATGACATTTCTTCGTCTCCATACAACGCCTTCTCTCCCTCCAACAACTCACTTGTTGTGGGAAGCAATTCAGTTGTCTCTGCAAGTATTTCAGGGTCAAGTTTGCCCTCATGCCCCATCTTGCGGGCAAGCTCACCGAGGAAGCTGAACAACAGAGCGGAATGCACCTTAGCGGGATTGCCATAGCCCATCTCAGAGTAGAGCGTTTTTACATACTCAGTTTTGGCCTCTAAATCTTTGGTAGCGCCAATAAGGACAGCCAACGCATCAGGAAATGACTTTACAAAGGCCCCATAATTTTTGGCAAAGACTTGCAGCTCTTCAATGCTGAATGGGCGCGACATCCATTCTTGATAGAACTCATTGTCTAATGCGGGGGTAGTGGTGATTTTCGCGAGCAATGATTCAAGATTCCTTATCATTGTGGTTCTCCTTTTTGTATTTGCTGCTATTTCTTCACTTGCCTTCTAACCGCGATTGAAGCTCCTCACGACGAGGCACTTCAGCCTTCCTTCGCTCTCTTCCTCCTGAGCAGCTCTTCCAGATCGTCAGCTGAAAGGCTCTCGATTTTCCTTAAGACCGCAATCGCTTCTTCCATCTGTCCGGGCCTCGCCTCATTGGCAGTGAGAAACTCGGCAATTTCTCTCACGGTTGGCCGCTCAAAAAATCGGCGCAACGGCAGGTCGGCGTTAAATACCTTGCGGATGCGCGTCGTCACTCGTGTGGCGAGCAGAGAATGCCCACCAAGCTCAAAAAAGTTGTCGTCGATGCCCGTGCGCTCCAGGCTGAGGATGTCGGCAAAGATCTCCGCCAGCGTCTCCTCAATTGCCGTTCGAGGCGCGACAAATAGAGAAGCCAGGTCGGGCCTTCCCCGCTCGGGTTCAGGCAGGGATGCGCGGTCGAGTTTTCCGTTTGCGGTGAGCGGCAGCTGTTCCAGATGCATCCATGCTGATGGGACCATGTATTCAGGCAGGCGCTCCTTCAACCATGCACGCAATTCGCCGGCAGTCGGAGCCGGTTGTTGTGCGGGAACAACGTAGGCAGTAATGTATTTCTCGTCATCGGCCCCTTTGCGAATCAGGGCAACTGCTTCGCTTAAACCATGATGTTCACGGAGCGCAGCTTCGATTTCTCCAAGCTCGATTCTGAAACCTCGGACCTTTACCTGATGGTCGTATCGTCCCAGGAACTCAATGGCGCCGTCTGCCAGATAGCGTCCTCTGTCCCGCGTGCGGTAAAGCCGTGCGCCGGAATCTGAACTGAAGGGATCAGGAATAAAACCCGCGGCGGTAAGATCGGGGCGTTTCAGGTAACCTCGCGCCACTCCTTCATGCCCTATGTAGATTTCTCCGGCAACTCCAATGGGAACCGGCTGCATCTGCGCATCAAGAATGTGGATCTTCTTGCCGGCGATGGGGCGGCCTATCGTGATCCTTGCACCTGCATGGACCAGCGCAGCCGCTGCAGTCGCGGTAATCTCGCTCGGCCCATAGTAGTTCCACAGCAACAAGTCAGGAAAGAGTGCGAACGTGCGGTCCACCAGGCTCTTTGGCAGCTCTTCACCACCAACGAAAGCCCTGGTGATCAAGTCACGAGGAACCGTAGCGTCTGGCTCGAAAGCATCGAGCACAGCTTTCCACATGGACGGCACTGCGCTGAACCTCACATTCTTTTGTCCCTTGAGAGATTGCAGCAGCGCCACCGGGTCGGCTACCTCCGCCTTTTCCATGATCCGCACTTCAATTCCGCGCAACAGTGGCGAGAATATCTGCTTAAGAGAACCATCGAATGTCAACGCCTGGACGGCGGGCACACTCTTTACTGTGTCGTCGAACATGAATTCATTGGCCCAGGCCACGTAGTTCGCCAGGCTGCCATGCTCGATCATGATTCCTTTAGGCTTGCCGGTGGAACCGGAGGTATAAATCACGTAAGCCAGATTTTCCGACGTTACTCCGCTTACGGAATTTTGTTCGCTTTCACGTGCTAATTCTTGGGCGTCTGCATCCAGGTAGATGTTTTGCGCAGAAGTATCGGGAAGCTGAAGACTGACTGCTTGTTGTGTCACAAGCACCCGCGCCCGGGCTTCATCCAGCATGAACGCCAGCCGAGCCTTGGGATATTCCGGGTCAAGCGCTAGAAAAGCCCCGCCCGACTTCAAGATGCCAAGCAACGCAACCATCATTTCAACGCCACGCTCTGAACAAATGCCCACGATTGCTTCAGGGCCAATGCCGAGCTTGCGAAGGCGATGCGCTAATTGATTGGCTCTGCGATTCAGTTCGTCATATGTAAGGGTTTTGCTTCCTGATCTCACGGCTATGGCGTCAGGATGCAACCGTGCGTGCTCCTCAACCGCGTGGTGGACAAGGCGATTCTTGCCGTAATCTCGCTTGCCGTTATTCCAGGTGAAGAGCAATTGATGCTCTTCTTCCGCGCCTAGCAGCGCCAGCCGCGAAATCTGCTGGTCCGGAGCTTCCACCGCGGCCTGCAGCAGCTTTTGAAAGTGCGTTGCCATGCGGTCGATGGTTTGCGGCTCAAACAGGTCGGTGTTGTAGTTGAGGATAGCTTTCAATCCGTCTTCTGCTTCGAAAGCTGAAAGCACCAGATCATACTTTGCCAGCTTGGCCTCACTGTTGATAACGCTGACTGACAGGCCGGGCAGACATAGCTCCTCCGTAAGGGCGTTTTGCAGATGAAAGACCACTTGAAACAACGGTGAGTGGCTCAGATTGCGTTCCGGCTGGAGCTCTTCAACCAGCTTTTCGAATGGCACGTCCTGGTGCGCATAAGCTTCCAGGCTTACCTCACGGACTTTCGCAAGCAGCTCGCGAAAAGTAAGTTCGCTCCCCACTTGCGTGCGCATCACCAGCGTATTTACAAAGAAGCCGATGAGTTCTTCTATCTCTCTCCGGTTGCGGTTCGCGATAGGGGCCCCGACAACAAGATCCTCCTGGCCTGTATAGCGATACAGCAACACATAAAAAACGCTGAGCAACGTCATAAACAGCGTTGTTCTCTCGCATCGGCCCAACTGGACCACCTGCTTCGCCAATTTTTCCTGCACATTGAAAGCGACTGTGGCGCCATTGAACGTCTTAAACGGTGGCCTCGGCCGGTCCAGTGGTAATTCGAGGACTGGAGGAATGCCTGCGAGCTTTTGCGCCCAATACCCAAGCTGCTCAGCCAAGACTTCGCCCTGCAGCCATTGCCGTTGCCACAATGAAAAATTCGTGTACTGCCAAGAGAGATCAGCCATGCCGGGCTTTTTCCCTGCACAAAAACCTTCGTAGAAGAATGTCAGTTCGCGGATGAAGACCTGAACCGACCAGCCATCCGAAACAATATGGTGCATGGTCAGCAGCAGAATGTGGTCATCCTCCGCCTGCCGCAACAATTGCGTGCGCAGCAATGGCCCCTTTGTAAGATCAAAGGGAGATTCAGCCTCTTCCCGCATCAGACGGACAGCGATTTCCTCTCTCTCGTCTCTTGGAAATTGGCGGAGATCGTTCACTGTCAGTCTCCAAGCTTTAGGTTCATGGACCACCTGGACCGGACGTTCCTCAGCGATGCCAAACGTGGTCCGGAGCGACTCATGCCGCTTCACGATTTCGTTAAGGCTTGCTTCAAGCGCCTGAATATTCAGCCGTCCTTTTAAGCGAAGCGCCGCGGGCAGGTTGTAAAGAATGCTTTGAGGCTCAAATTGATCGAGGAACCACAACCGCTGCTGGGCAAAGGAGAGCGGCGCGGTCTTCAATGTTTTTTGCGTTCGCGTGGGCGACTGTTGAGACTGTTCCTTTGCTCTTATAGGACGGAATATTTCTTGTGTCGCGGCAGCTCCATTGGTTTTTTCTGCCAGATCAATGCTCGTTATCTCTTGTCTGTCGGCGCTCACCTGCAACTCAAGCAACAGCTCTGCCGTACGCTCAATCCTTCGACGATCGCTCTGGTTTGCCAGGATTGAGCGGGCCAGACCACGGACCGTCGGCTCTTCAAAAATACTTCGTACCGCCAGATCGGCCCGGAACGCCTCCCGAATGCGCGAGGCCACCTGCGTGGCCATCAGCGAATGCCCGCCAAGATCGAAGAAATTGTCGAGCGCGCCAATTCGCTCCAAACCAAGAACTTCTACGAAAATTCCCGCCAACACCTTTTCCACTGCCGTTTCCGCAGCCACATAATCCGAAACGGCCCCCGCATCTTCTCCGGGAGTTGGAAGCGCAAGACGGTTGATCTTGCCGGAAGAAGTGAGTGGGAACTCCTGAAGCATGACAAAATAAGCGGGAACCATGTGCTCCGGCAGCCGCTCTTTCAAAAACGCTCTGAGGTCTTTCGCGGCTAAGGGATCCGATTGCGGAACAATGTAAGCTGCCAATGTCTTCTCATTCCGTTCCTCCGTTCGGACCGTCACCACTGCTTCTCGGACCAGGGGATGCGCTCTAAGGGCAACTTCAATCTCACCCAACTCAATTCGCATCCCGCGGATCTTTACTTGAAAATCGTTGCGGCCAAGAAATTCAAGATTGCCATCAGGAAGATAGCGGACCAGATCGCCGGTTTTGTAGATTCGCGCTCCGGACCGGCCGCTGAAAGGATCCGGAATGAAACGCTCCGCCGTGAGAGCCGGGCGTCTCAAATATCCGTGGGCAAGACAGTCGCCGCCGATATAGAGCTCACCTGAAACACCCACAGGAACAGGCTTGAGATGGCCATCCAGCGCATAGACCTGTGTGTTGGCCAGAGGACGCCCCAGAGGTGGAAGCGCAGGCCACGCGGCAACCGGATGACGTAAAGGAAAAGACGTGATTACATGCGTCTCAGACGGGCCATAGTGGTTGTAGAGAGTGCAGTCTCTGAGCTGTTCGAATAGCTTGATGATGGGCGGTGTAATCTGCAATTGTTCGCCGCCAACCATAAATTCGCGCACGCAGCTCAAAGGAGTTGGGTTTTCACAGAACTGCTCTGCTAGCTTTTGCAGGACTACCACTGGCAGATGAAATCGCTCAATCTGGTTTTGCTGGATAAACCTGCCGAGTTCCGCAATATCGATCCGTGTTGCGTCCGGTACTAACAACAATGTTCCGCCCGCTACCAGGGTTGAGAAGATTTCCTGGAAGCTTACATCAAACGTAAGCGAAGCAAACTGCAACACACGCTTACTGCGCGACCCAGTTGCGCGATGCCAGTGCGCAAGATTCACCAGAGCGCGATGCGGCATGACCACGCCTTTGGGCTCGCCAGTGGATCCGGAGGTATAAATCACGTAAGCGGCGGCCGCTGGGATGGCTTCGCTTTTGTGTGCCATCCCTGGCAGCAACTCATCATCCAGAAAGATCTTGGGTGCTTTGGTATCCGGTAGGCTGGTGGCGAGTTGGCGCTGCGAAATCACTGCTGACGCTTCTGAATCCTTCAACATGAAGGCCAGGCGTCCGGATGGATAGGAGGGATTCAGCGGGAGACAAGCAGCGCCCGCCTTTAGAATGCCGAGGATCGCGACGATCATTCCCGGCGAGCGTTCCATGAAAATGCCCACAATCGCGCCCCGACCAACGCCCAGTGAATACAAATACTCCGCAAGCTTGTTTGCTTTTACATCCAGGTCCCGATAAGTGAGGCGGATCGCTGCGAACATTACCGCGTCAGCATCAGGCGTGCGGGCCACCTGTTCCTCGAATAACTGATGTGCGCACACTGCAGGGTACGCGGCCTGCGTCTGGTTCCATTGCCACAAAAGTTGTTGCTTCTCTTCCCCGGTCAGCAACTGGAGATCGGAAATGCGTTCTGCCGGATTGTTGACGATTGAAGCAAGTAATTCCTGGAAGTGGCCTGCCAGTCGTTCAATTGTTTGCCTGTTGAAGAGATCCACGTTGTATTCAATCGCGCCGACAATGTGTTCTCCCTGGTCATCCATGTAGCAGGTCAAATCGAATTTTGCCGTCCCAAAATCATTCTCCAGAGGCGTTACCAGCAATCCCGGAAGCTCCAGGTCGGGTTCCGTATGTTTTATGACAAACAAGACCTGGACCAGTGGGCTGTGGCTCAGGGTCCGTTCCGGATGAAGTTCTTCCACCAGATACTCGAATGGAAGGTCTTGATGGGCGTATGCATCCAGCAAAGTTTCGCGGACCATCCTCAATAAGTCACAGAATTTCGGATTGCCGGATAAATCAGTACGAATAGCCAGGGTATTGGTGAAAAAACCGATCAGGTTTTCCAGATCGTGGCGATGGCGATTAGCGATTGGCGTTCCCACCGTGATGTCTTCCACACCGGTATAACGGTGCAGCAGGACTTTGAACGCAGTGAGCAGGGTCATGAAAAGCGTGGCTCTTTCAGACTGGCTTAGCGCTTTCAGTGACTTTGATAACACAGGTGGAAGCGAGAATAAAATCGTGGCGCCTTGAAATGTCTGCAGCGGCGGACGTGGCCGGTCCGCGGGCAGTTCCAGTACGGGCAGATTGTTGCCCAGCTGTTTCTTCCAATACGTGAGTTGCTCGTTGAGCACCGCGCCTTGCAGCCATTGCCGCTGCCAGACAGCAAAGTCAGAATACTGAATTGGCAGTTCGGGCAGATTGGGAATTCTCCCGGCCACTAACGCTGAGTAGAGTTCGCCAAGCTCATGGATCAAGAGGCCGGTAGACCATGCATCACTTACGATGTGGTGAACAGCAAATAAGAGGATGTGCTTTTTGTCGTGGATGCGGAGCACTGTCGTCCGCAGAAGAGGTCCTTGCCTTAGATCAAAGGGACTGTTGGATTCTTCGCAAAGAACTTTCTCAATCTTTGTCTGCTGCTCATCAGGCTTAAGATGGCTGAGATCGATGAGGCGCATACCAATCGTCTGAGCGAACGCAATGATCTGCACCGGCTGCCCATCACGGAAATCAAACGTGGTTCTGAGCGCCTCATGCCTTTGCACAATGACATTGAAAGCCCGTTCCAGGGCTGCAATGTCGAGATTCCCTTCAAAGGCGATAGGCGCGGTCAAGTTATAGACCGGACTGCCCGGCTCAAATTGATCAAAGAACCACAGTCTTTGTTGGGCAAAGGAAAGCGGCGCCGGCCCACGATCACCACGACGGGGAATCTGATCGGCGGCCGCGGAGACCACTCCCTCCTTGCGCAGCATCGCCTCAATCAGCGCCCGCTTTTTGGGAGAGATCAGAAATGTATCACGGCTGATGCTACTCATGATGAC
>JBAVUZ010000223.1:0-2925 GCA_049697035.1 Candidatus Angelobacter sp.
CGTGAGCCAGGCGCCCGCGTGGCGATTGTGGCGCGCATGCGTTCAGAATTTGAGACAGCCGGCGTTTGGCCGCTAATGCAGGAGAAAATTCCGGTGTCGCGCTACACGCGCAGCGGTGACCCGCTCAGGATTGATTGTGGATACAGCCCAAATGGCACCGTGAAACTCTTTCATGCGGTAACGCTCAATACCGATGTAAACGCCGCCAAGGTCCTGGCTTTCAGTTTTCCGCAGCTTGCCAAAGGAATAAGAGAGCTGGAAGGAAAGCACGCGCTGCTTACGGCCGTGGTGGACGACAATCTGCCGCAAGAAGATGACGCGGTAATTTTTGCCCGCGAAACGCTGGAGCAGAATTCCATCCGCATCGTTCCTGTTGGTTCAATGGCGGCTGTCGCCCGTGAGGCTGCGCGGGAACTCGGGATTGCATAAAAAAGCCCCGGCTTTTGGCCGGGGCTGCAGCGTCAAAAATCCATCAATAGGCTTGGAAGCGATCACCTTCAAATATCCTTGTTCGCACTCCGTCCAGGGTGGCGGGAATTACCGGATGCGCGGCTCCCTTAATCACAAAAATCGCGATAGCAGTCTCGGCCGGGTTGTCACCGCTAACGGCAACGCCAATGCCCTGAATTCCTTTGCCCAAAAATTCGGGAACGTGTGCTTCCTTGATGGCCGTGGCATCCTGAATTTGCTTTGCGCTTATTTGCGGAAGTTGCGCCAGAACGCTGGAATCGTCAAAGACCAGGTGTGTGCGTACTCCGTCAATTACGGGCGGAATGGCCGGAACTGATTTTCCGGATATGTGAATCATCAGCGCGCCCTCATTGGGATTGTCGGCGCTGGCGCCTGTCTTGACCGAAGCAACGCCAAAGTCCCGCATCAGTGACTGGGCCCTGCGCTGCTGCACCGCCGTTACACGCTGGAGTTCAGAAGGAAGCAGCGCAGACTGTGTGGTCCCTATCTGGGTCGCCGCAGCCGTTGCTGTTTTGGCGCAGCTGACAGCGTGATCACCGCCGCCGATGATGGAAAAAGCCGCGGGCCCGCCAAATGCCGCAATTACATCCTGGATCGGGTTGGCGACCGTGCTCACTGTGTTACCACCATAAAGCAGCGCCACCGGCCTGGACGTGCCCGTATCAACCACCAATGATCCAGAGTCGCCGCCAGCGCTAAAGGTGCCGCCGTTGATGCTGACCTGGTTAGTGAAGTAGGCGGTAAAGGCGGCAGGGACCTTGTTCTTGATATCGCCGCATTTTGCTTCGTAATCAATCAATATCGTATCGTTCAGCGACTGGACAGTGGAGCATGTAAGCCCGCTGGTTCTGCCGCTCTTTCCCACCGGTTCCCCCAACGAAGCAACGCCAAGGGTGGCAGAAGGAGGCTCTGCGGCAATACTTGTGGTCCCGACAGGTCCAAGATCGAGGATGGTGCCGGACGGATCAACCTGCCCCGTAACGATCTCGGCAAACGCAGCATCTACGTTGCTGGGAGCGTGGCCGCAAAGGGCCGCTTTAGAGGTATCGGATGCGCACGGTCCGGTAGTTTCATTCGCTACAGGCTTCAGCGCCGCGCCCTGGCTAAGATGAGCAACAGTGAGCGGCGCCGGAGCGGAAACCGCCGTGCAGGCGAGTTGCAGCGGCTGATTAATCGCTTCGCCGGCCGCGCCCTGTCCTGATCTATCCAGGACGTGATTATTACTTAGGATCACAGGATTCGTCGTCCCGACATGTGTCCAGAGACTGCCGAGCGTGCCAATGCAGCAGCTTGTCGTTCCAAGATCGTTGGCGTTCCCGCCAGACGTTCCCAGCTTTACCGGGGGCGATTGCGCCAGAGATTCATCATTAGGAAAAATTTGCGAGGACGGTGTAGGCGTAGGAGTTGGTGCGGGCTTACTGGAACCGCCTCCACATCCAACGGCACCAATCAGAACGATCAAACCAAATAAAAAGCCTGAAAATCTTCCCATAGGAATACGCCTCTTGTTACAAATCCGCTGCGCTGAAAAGCAAAGCGTCTCTAAATTCTACGCCCAGTAATAGCTCTCCACCAGAGTAACTGCCCATCCGTAACTTTAGATGCAGAGTCACTGCTGCATGCAATTGCTTTGTGTAAACGCCTGAATTTACGCGAGTTGCCATCGCCGCACGATGGACTCTTGACGCGATACGTATGCTGTAAATTCTGCGTAAAACTGCGTGTCGGGCGACGAAGTGGCAACTACTTGCATCATGGTTTATCTGGTATATACTTGCCGCCCGAACGCTGAACGAAGGCATAGACCCCCTTGTCACCGGAGCTGAGCTCTAATGAATGACCTCCCTTCGCTGTTGAACGCTGCCCCCGGGAACGCTACCGCCCTGATTATTCCTGAGACAGGAACTTCTATAACTTATGAATCGCTCCGGCGACAGGTAAAGACCATGGCTGAAGCCCTGGCCGGGATAGGGATCAAGCGTGGCGACCGCGTAGCCAACGTCCTGCCAAACGGGTTGCCGACGATTGTGGCTTTTCTGGCAGGAGCGTTTGCCGGTACGGCTGCGCCACTCAATCCAGCCTACCGGTTTGAGGAATTCTCCTTTTATCTGGAAGATACGTCGGCCAAGGTTTTACTTGTCCCACCGGAAGGCGCGGAAGAAGCGAAGCAGGCCGCGCGGCACCTTAACATTCCGGTGTTTGCCGTGCAAATGGATGAAACCGGGAATGTGAGTATTGAGGGCGCACCAAAAGGCGTTCCCATTGTCCCACCCAGCCCAGAGGACGTCGCCCTGGTACTGCATACCAGCGGAAGCACCGGGCGCCCTAAACGCGTGCCTTTGAAGCACAAAAATCTAGCTGTCTCCTGCCAGAACGTGGCGGCCACTTACGGGCTGACGGCAAAAGACGTTTCTCTATGCGTGATGCCACTGTTCCATATCCATGGACTCGTGG
>JBAVUZ010000224.1:0-2303 GCA_049697035.1 Candidatus Angelobacter sp.
CAATGCATACAGCGCTGGTTTCGCGGCTGTTGAAAGACCGCTCTTTGTGGGAAGAAACAACTGAAATCAGTCAAGCTGACGATGCTGCTGAGAGCGCTGCTGTGGCCACGCAATCCGCGCGCGAAATCTAAGAACTTAAACTGTTGTGGCGTTAATGAACATCGCTCCACCACCCAGGGTCAGCGCGCGCTTCTCCAGCCAGATGTCCAACTCTTTCTTTGCTTCCGCTGACAGCACCTGAAAACGAATTCCCGCCCGGCCTTCCGGCGTGGACCATGCAATCTCGCCCTTGATGTCCAGCGAACGCTTGGTGCCGGGCAACTGCAACCGGATTCGAGCAGCACCCCCTTCATCGAGCCTGCGGGAGCACTCGACCGAAATGCCGCCATGGCTGATGTTCGTAATGTTCAAGGGAAGCTCCGCGCCCTGGTCCACAAGGATTGCTCCTGTCGCCTTGACCAGATGGCGGTGGTAACGGCGGCGCTCACGCATGATCAGCCCCTGCGCAGCCCGCACGCTGCGCGTAGCGCGATCCAACGAAATCGGCTTATCCAGCACGAAGTTGGCGCCCATCTCAAAAGCCTGCTGGATGTTGGTTTTGCCATTGACCACGGCAAAAGCGATACAGCTCTTGTTGGATTTCCCCAGCCTTAGCTCACGCAGAACCAGAGGACCATGCGGCATGTCATCGCAGTCGACCAAAAGGGCGTCATATTTGCGACGCATCAGAATGTGGCGGGCCTGGTCGGCGTTGTTGGAGAGATCCAGATCGATATTGGCAGCGTCCAGGACTCGACGTATCGTACGATGGACTTCAGGGTCATTGCTGAGGAGGAGCGCTTGTAAAGCCATACCTGCAAAGGGTATCTAAATCGTCATATTACGGCCAAGTAACCAACGTAACGGGCCAGCACTTACCGGGTGACAATACTTTCGATCTAAGGCTCAATTCATATGAAAAAGCTGGTTTACCTCTCTCTGGGATCGAATCTGGGCGACCGCGGCAAATATCTGCGTGAAACGATCTCCCGGTTAGGGGACTTGGGCGTCATAAGGCAGGTTTCGGCTTTTTACGAAACGCAGCCCGTTGAGGTGCAGGGCGAGCAACCCTGGTTCCTGAACTGTGCCTTGGCAATGGAAACCGAGCAGATGCCATTGGAGTTCTTGAGACGCATGCTCTCCGTTGAACGATCCATGGGCAGGGTTCGTACGGAACCCAAAGGCCCACGAACGATTGACATCGACATCCTCTTTTTCGGCAATGACGTATTGGATACGCCCGAACTGACCGTCCCTCATCCCGCCATGCATCAGCGGCGTTTTGTTCTGGAACCGCTGGCAGAGATAGCGCCGACGGTGGTCCACCCGGTGCTCAAACGTACAGTGCGGGAATTATTAGATTCGTTGCCGGCCAACTCCGGTTTAGTGAACAAGTGCCAGCCCAACTAATTTACGATGGGATGCGTGGAAACCGCCGTCATTGCGCAGTTGCTCCAACCCTTCATTCAACTTGATGAATCGCGGCTCTGCTCTATATCGACATATATCGATCTATTGCTCAAGTGGAATGCGCGCATCAACCTGACTGCCATACGTGAACCCGGTGAAATTGTGCAACGCCATTTTGGCGAGTCTCTGTTCGCCGCCAAATACCTGCTTGAGCAGCAACTGCCACAGACCGCGATCGACCTGGGATCTGGGGCTGGTTTTCCCGGAGTTCCTTTTGCCATGCTCGCCCCTGAAGTCCAGGTGACATTGATTGAGTCCCAGCAGAAGAAGGCAACGTTCCTGAAGGAATTGATTTACTCCCTAGGGCTCAGGAACGCGAAGGTTTTTAGCGATCGCGCAGAAAACTACCCAGGAACAGGTGATCTGGTGATGCTGCGTGCGGTTGAGAAATTCGAACAGGTTTTGCCCATGGCTGCGCGGCTGGCCAAGGCGGGTGGGCGGATTGCGCTGATGATTAGCTCGCGGCAGACGGAGCCAACCAGAAGATTGAGCTCTGATGTGAATTGGGCCAACGGGATAGACGTTCCTTGCGGCACTTCACGGCAATTGCTGATTGGAACCAAATCCATAAAAGTGGAATGACGGCGTGGGTTTAATGGATTATTAATCGTTGAACGCTTCAGAAAGTCAACCTTTTTGATTGTAAAGTGGGAAGTAATATCCCGGAACCATTGTGGTAAACATGCAGCTTGGGGAAAGCGCCAAATTTCGTCTAAGAGTCCGGTACCTAGAACCATATTAGTAAAAGTGGGAGATGAGGGCGCTTATTGCCCATCAATTCAATGGTTTTGTCC
>JBAVUZ010000225.1:0-3155 GCA_049697035.1 Candidatus Angelobacter sp.
CGGGGTCAGTGCCCACAATCTGGGCCTTGTATTTCTTCTTGTCGCTGGTTGTGACTTCGAGCTGCCGAGCGCCTTCCACTACGTGGAAGTTTGTAAGAATATGCCCTTCCGTATCGATCACAAATCCTGATCCCATGCCCTGTTGCGGCACCGCGCCATAAAAGAAGTCATAGGCAACGGCCGTTGAAGTGATATTCACCACGGCAGGAAGGGCTTTCTTGTAAACAGCAATGTTGTTTTGCTCTTCTGCGTCGTAGTTAGACGGTCCGGCAGCCTCAGTAAGCTCAACGTGCGAGGGCCGCGTCACCCAGGAAGGGCCATTAGGCCCGCTCATTCGTGTGGTGACAAAGTAAAAAGCAAGAACCAACAAAAATGCGAGCAGAATTGGACGTAAGGCCTTCATATATCACCTGTCAAAAACTGAGCCGCTTGGCCAGGACTTTTAGCTCAGAATAAATCTGTTGCACCTGATGCCGCGTTTCTTCGACGGAGCCGGAGTTGTCGATCACAAAATCCGCGCACCGGGCCTTTTCCTCGTCGGGCATCTGCGCTTTGGCGCGACTCTCAACATCAGCTCGCGCGGCGTCTTCGCTGATTCCCGTGCGTTTAGCAAACCGCGCGACCTTTTGCGCCGGTTTGCACGTCACCACCATGATCCGGTCAAAGCGATCTTTGACTCCAGCTTCCAGAATCAATGCCGCTTCCACAATGGCCACGGCATAGGGATCTTTTTCAGCTAGCGATCGCATCCATTGGTCCTGCTGCCGGATCACGGCAGGATGCACAATTTTATTTAGCTCTTCAACGCGTCCGCCGTCAAACACCAGCATAGCCAGCTTGGCGCGGTCCAATTCGCCGGTTGGCTTTAAAATTTCTGGCCCAAAATGCCCGACCAATTCTTGAAGTACTTCGTGGCCTGGACGATAAAGCTCGTGTGCGATGGTGTCCGCATCTACGATGGTCGCACCCAGATCAGCGAACATCTTGGCAACAGTAGATTTGCCGCATGCAACTCCGCCGGTTAGCCCGACACGCAGCATTGGCTAACTCCGCGCCTGCCGCTCTGGCCCGCGACGCATCTTGCACGCCTTAACTGTATTCGCCATGAGCATGGCGATCGTCAGCGGACCAACTCCGCCCGGCACCGGTGTAATCGCGCCTGCCACAGCCGCCACATGAGGATCAACGTCGCCAACTAAAGTCGAGCCTTTTTCGGCAAACGATTTCTCTCGCGCCGGATCGCCGGCAAAAAACTTTTCAAACTCGGCGCGGTCAGTGATCTTGTTAATGCCTACGTCGATCACCGCAGCGCCCGGCTTGACAAAATCTTCCGTCACAAAACCGGCCTTGCCGATGGCGGCTACCAGAATGTCCGCCTGCCGCGCAATCTGCGCAATATTGTTTGTCTTGGAGTGGCAGACTGTGACGGTGGCGTTATTGTTCAGCAGCAGCATGGCTACCGGCTTGCCAACAATGTCACTTCGCCCGATCACAACGGCATTGCGTCCTTCAATAGCAATATTGCTGCGGCGAAAAATCTCAATCACGCCAGCCGGAGTGCACGGCACCAGTCCCGGACGCTGCGTGGAAAGATTGCCCACGTTCACAGGATGAAATCCGTCTACATCCTTTTCCGGCGAGACGGCCAGCAATACTTTCTTGGAATCCACCTGCGGCGGCAAAGGCAGTTGCACCAGAACGCCATCGATTTCGTTCCGATTGTTCAACTCATTGACCATTTTCAGTAGTTCAGCCGTGGTTACCGAGTCTGGCGGAGTGAGATTTTCACTCAGCATGCCGAGTTGCTGGCAGGATTTGACCTTGTTACGCACATAAATCTCTGAGGCCGGATTATGCCCCGCCAGGATGACCGCGAGCCCTGGCCGGATGCCGGCGGTGCCCAGCTTTTGCACTTCTTCGGCGACTTCCGCCTTGATCTGTGCGGCGATTTTGTTACCGTCAAGGACGGTGGCAGCCATAGTATTCATGGGAATAATTATCTTAACTACAAAAAATGTAAAGGTACACCCGGAGCGGGCGAATGAAATTGTGCTCTAAAATATAAAGATGATGCTCAAGCAAATTCTGGACGCGCTGGCCTGCCCCGTTCCGTCATGCCGCAAGCCGCTCAAGCTGGCTGAAGATGGTTCTTCGCTGCAATGCACCGCGTGCAGCCACACTTATCCCATTAAGGATGGGATTCCCATGCTGCTGGCTGACTAGAGCTAATCGAGCGGAATTTTGTTGCTGGGGGACTACGCTACTTCAACCGGCGACTCGATCTTTAACGAGCGCAGATACTCCGCGAAATCCGGCCCCAGATCGGGCCGCTTCAGCGCAAATTCGACCGTCGCTTTCAGAAAACCGAGCTTATCACCGGCGTCGTGGCGCTTGCCTTCAAATGTATATCCGTAAATCTTTTCACCCGCGCTTAACAGCCCGCGCAGACCATCTGTCAGTTGCAATTCACCGCCAGCCCCTAGCGGAGTTCGTTCCAGGGTTTCAAAAATGGTTGGCGTAAGAATGTAGCGCCCAATGATGGCCAGGTTTGAAGGCGCTTCTTCCTGCTTGGGTTTCTCCACCATGCTGCGGACATCGAAAGCCCGGCCATCAAACTTGCCTTCAATCTTTTGCGCGTCCAGCACACCGTAAGAGGAGATAGCAGGACCATTCACTTCCTGCGTGGCGATGATCGAGCACTGCGATTCTTCAAACACATTCATCATCTGTCGCAGGCAGGGCTTTTTTGCATCGATTACATCATCCGCCAGCAGCACGGCGAACGGCTCGTTCCCAACCAACTCGCGCGCCATCAGAACAGCGTGGCCCAGTCCCATGGCTTCTTTCTGCCGCACATAAGCCACGTGGATCATGTCTGAAATCTGGCGCACAATGGAAAGCAGCTCTGTTTTGCCGCGTTCTTCCAGCATTTTTTCCAGTTCATAGCTGACGTCAAAATGATCTTCAATCGCGGTCTTGCCGCGGCCGGTGATGATGATGATCTGGTCGCAGCCGGAAGCAAGTGCCTCTTCCACGCCATATTGGATGATGGGCTTATCCACCAGTGGCAGCATCTCTTTAGGCTGCGCCTTAGTGGCGGGGAGAAAACGTGTGCCCAGACCAGCAGCGGGAAAAACGGCTTTGCGAACTCTCAT
>JBAVUZ010000226.1:0-3608 GCA_049697035.1 Candidatus Angelobacter sp.
CATCCCCGGCCGACCGAAAGCCTCATCGAATTGATCTCTGTCCTTGGTAGCCACGTAACACCTCCCGATTATGAGATGTCCTTCTTGTTGTTCCGCACAATAGAAGACCTGTACCAATACCCGAACACAATGTCACATAGTCATGGGCATGACGTGTAGGTTAAATATTCAACTTGGCTGGTTCTTGGGAAACGAGGCCGCTGTGGCGCGTGAACGAGCCGCGGTCGGGCCGGGACGGAAGCAGTCACGCTGGTCGGGAAGGACAGGTACCAGATGATGTTTACCAGCATGTGGCAACGGTTTCAGCAAAACCGGGCTGGGTAGCCTGACTCCCATGCCAGATGCCAGCGCGAAGACTGAGTCGGCAATCGCGGCCATCCATTCGACGATAATTGCAACTAAACGTCAGACAGAATAATGTGTGCACTGGAGCCGTGGCTCCCAGCTTAGAAAGAAGAAAGAGCGGGGCACGCAAGCGATGACCAAGAGTGCGAGCGACTTGCGAAGGCGAGCTCTGCCTTCGAACAAGCAAACCCGTATCAGATCGTGCTCGCCTGCCAGTCAGCCTACGCACCGGCTCGAGCGACCTGTCAGGCGAAGAGCCAGGCATCCCGACCATATTCCGATCATATTGACCGTGGGACACTCGACTCGGACTTCGAAGGACTTCGTTGCTTTGCTGCTTGCTCACGGCGTCGACCAGCTAGTCGATGTTCGGAGTATTCCGCGCTCGCGACATAATCCGCAATTCAATCGCGACCGTCTGCCTCGCCCGCTTAAAAAAGCGGGAATCCGTTACCGACATATGGCTGGGCTCGGCGGCCTGCGGCATGGTCGTCGTGACTCGATCAATGCTGGTTGGAGAAATGCCAGCTTTCGCGGCTTTGCTGATTATATGCAGACACCGGAATTTCAAGAGGCTCTGGATCAGCTCATCCTACTGGCCAAAAAACGGCGAACGGCAATCATGTGCGCCGAAGCTGTGCCTTGGCGATGCCATCGCTCATTGATCGGCGATGCGCTTTTGGTTAGAGGCTTTCGGGTGGAGGAAATCGCAAGCTCGACGCGCACACGGCCACACGCACTTACCCCGTGGGCCCAAGTGAGAGGAACGCAACTCTCCTATCCTGCCTATCTCGAAGAGTGTACGGTGGCACTCTCTGCGACCGCCAACTCGAAGAAATTCAAGAGTGCTGTCACGGAGACTTAACGCCAGTGCTGTTCTGCTTGATCAGGAGTAGGGATATTCCACCGCGAAGTGTCGCACAAGCCCCCACATTATTGCTCATCCGTCGCGAGACTGCACCAAAAACAAAGGTGTTCAGAAGTGAACGGAAGTCTCTTTTCGTCGGCATTAACATATTGTGTTGCCATGTGGCATGAGGATTGCTTTTGACTCTCTCATGGTGGATGCATGGCAACCCGCGTTGGTGGGTGTGCATCTTGCGTTTTAGGAGTCGTGCGATGTTGAAGAGAGAGTTGCTTGAGTTTCTCGAGGAGACCGCCGACGCCGCCTTCTGTGTGAACCAACAAGGCGAAATTCGTTCTTGGAATGAAGCGGCCGAAAGGCTTTTCGGCTACTCAGCCTCGGAGGCCATTGGCAAGTCATGTCATGGACTTATGCAATGCCGTGGCAGCCTCGGCACCCAGCTTTGCACCCGCGAGTTTTACGCACGACTAGCGACAGCAGAACACTGCAGAATCCCTAACTTTGACTTGGAAGTCAGAGTTCGTTTAGGCCATCGCATATGGGTGGATTTGTCAACCCTCGTCTGCAAACCTGGCCGTACTCACCCGCTCCTCATCGTGCATCTCTCCCGCGATATCACAGAAAGGAAGCACAGTGAGGACCTCCTGCACAGAATGCTTCAACTTTCCAAGCAGGTTATTGCAATCACGGATGGAAATGGGGTAGGGCACCCGGCGCCTGTCTCTTCACTCTCCGAACAGGAGCAAAGAGTACTGCGACTGTTTTCAGACGGTAAGAATTCTGCCGAAATCGTAAGGGAACTTGGGATCAGCCCGCAAACACTTCGTAACCATCTCCACCACGTCAACGACAAGCTTCGAACACAGAACCGGCTTCAGGCCGTCATGCATGCCATACATCGCAGGATTATCTGAGGTATCGCGCGCCTGGCCACATGCAACATGACTGGAAGCGCCTATAGCGGTGGGTCAGGCGGCCTAGCGTGCTCTTCTTTGTGGGCGGGCAACTAGAAAATTCCGAAGCTAGGCGGGAAAAGATGATTTTCGAGATCCTGAAAGCCGGGATTGGGATTCAACGTCGCGTCGATCAGCTGCTCTGGCCCGCTCCTTCGAAGTAAGCCAATGATCGCCGCGTCTTTTGACCGATTGAAGTGGTTCTCGGAGTGAGCAAGTCCACAAGCTGCCCGAGCTCCCGAGTTGGCGTGCGGGCGAAAACGAAGAACGGGTCCCCAGATTTCGTTGTGGGAGGAGACCGGCGAAGGAAGACTCAACCAATACCCCTTATGCGGTACTACAGGAAACTTCAAGGAAAGGCCATCATGAGCATCGGTTTCGACCAGCCCCTGTACATCCTGCCCTTCGATCAGCGCGAATCTTTCCAGACGAAGCTGTTCGGCTGGGAAGGAGCGTTGAGCGCCGTGCAGACGGCTGAAATCGCCGATGCCAAACAGGTGATCTACGACGGTTTCCAGGCCGCTGTCGCAGGCGGGGCGCCAAAGGAGCACGCCGCCATCCTGGTGGACGAGCAGTTCGGCGCCGCCATCCTGCATGACGCCGCTCTCAAGGGATACATGACCGCGTGCCCCGCCGAGAAGAGCGGGCAGAAAGAGTTCGACTTCGAATACGGGGAGGAGTTCGCTCGTCACATCGAGGCGTTCAACCCGACCTTCTGCAAAGTGCTGGTACGCTACAACCCGGAAGGCGACAAGGCTCTGAACCGGCGTCAGGCGGCACGGTTGAAGCGGCTGTCCGATTACCTGCACGGCTGCGGTCGGCTGTTCATGGTCGAACTGTATGTGGACGCGGAGCCCACGCAAATGGAACAGTTCCACGGCCAAAAGAAGGCTTACGATCTGCACCTGCGTCCCGGGCTCACGGTGCAAACCCTTCACGAACTTCAGGACGCGGGCGTTGAACCGGACGTGTGGAAGGTCGAGGGGCTGGACCGCCGCGAAGATTGCGTGAATCTCGTTTTGGCTGCGCGACGGGATGACCGGAACCGCGTGGGTTGCATTATCCTGGGCGGCGGGCAGGACGAACAGAAAGTGCGCGCGTGGCTGGCGACGGCGGCCAGCGTACCGGGATTCATCGGTTTCGCCGTGGGCCGCACTACCTTCTGGGACCCGCTGGTCGATTGGCGGGCGAATCGAATCGCTCGCGAGGCGGCTGTGGCGGAAATCGGTCGTCGTTACCGGGAGTGGGTGAACATCTTTGAGATGGGCTCCCTTGTTGCCCACCCAGTCAGTACGTCTGACCTGTCAGGCCCGTCGTCGCTGGGAAAATGAGGAAGGACGGCCAACGGCCGTCCCTCACGAACGGCATCTGTCCGTGGAGACGCGAGTGACCGTGCGGCCTATCCCTGGCCTGGCGAGTGCGCGGCAGGTAGGTCAGAATGGTGG
>JBAVUZ010000227.1:0-8335 GCA_049697035.1 Candidatus Angelobacter sp.
AAGAGCTACAAGTTCCCCGGCGACGATGTTCCGGTGATCCGTCTTTCGGCATTGAACGCGCTGAACGGCGATCCCAAGTGGGAAAAACAGATTGACGAGCTGATGGCTGCCGTGGACAAGTACGTACCGCTGCCGGCACGCGACATCGACAAGCCGTTCCTGATGCCGATTGAAGACATCTTCTCGATCTCAGGCCGCGGCACCGTGGTTACGGGCCGTATCGAGCGCGGCAAGGTGAAGGTGGGCGAGGAAGTTGAGATCGTCGGGTTCCGCGACACGCGCAAGACGGTTGTGACGGGCGTGGAAATGTTCAAGAAGCAGCTGGACGAAGGCATGGCCGGCGACAACGCCGGACTGCTGCTGCGCGGCATCGGCAAGGACGACGTTGAGCGCGGCATGGTTCTGGCCAAGGGCGGCTCGATCACGCCGCACACCAAGTTCAAAGCTGAGATCTACGTGCTGAACAAGGAAGAAGGCGGACGGCATACACCGTTCTTCAAGGGCTATCGTCCGCAGTTTTACTTCCGCACCACCGACGTTACGGGCGTGGCTGAACTGCCTGCCGGCACGGAGATGGTGATGCCGGGGGACAACGTTTCGCTGACCATTGAGCTGATTACACCGGTGGCCATGGAAAAGGGGCTGCGCTTTGCCATCCGCGAAGGCGGACGCACGGTGGGAGCGGGAACGATCAGCGAGATCATTCAGTAGTTAGTTCGCACGAGCGATATCGAGAGACGAACAATTGCCAGAATTGGTAATTGCCAAAGAATCCAAATTGAAGAGCCTGTTGCGCAGACGATTTGGTGAATAAAACAATTTCGGCGATGTTTGGCAATTTTGGCAGTTCTGGCAATAAGGAAAAGGGCTGGTTTTTATGAGAGAAATTGTCACGTTACAGTGCGGCGATTGCAAAGAGCGGAATTACTCGACCACCAAGAACAAGAAGACCACCACGGGTCGGCTGGAGTTCAAGAAGTTCTGCAAACGTTGCCGCAAGCACACAGGGCACAAGGAAGTGAAGTAAGCAATTAGCAAATGGCAATTAGCCAGAAACTCTGCGCGTGCGGCCTTTAGCCGAGAGTGCTGAAAACCAGAAGACAAAGGCTAATTACTAGCAGCTAATTGCTGATCGGGTGAAACGCGGAGCGAGCGCCGTATAGGGCGAGCAAAGCGTGAGGGCGCAGCAGCGAAGCGTTGCGGAGCCCTTGAAAAATTAGGGGCGTAAGCTCAACGGCTAAACTGCCGGTCTCCAAAACCGGACTTGGGGGTTCGAATCCCTCCGCCCCTGCCAGATTTTGGAAAAACCGGCCGAACAGGTCGGGCAAGGAAGGGTCCAATGGCAAAGGCAGTAACGATGGCGCGCGAAGATCAAGGGAACCGGATGATGCAATTCCCCGCGCGTGCGAAAAGTTTTCTGACTGACGTCCGCAATGAAATGCGGAAAGTTACTTTTCCGAACAGAAAAGAAGTCCAGGCCACGACGACAGTGGTCATCATCACGGTCATTCTTTTCGGCATTTACTTTTTCATCATTGATCAGGTGATCGCGAAGGGAATCAATTGGGTGTTACACCACCACGTGCGGTAGGTGGGCACCGGAAAGCCAAGTTGGCAAGCATGACTGAGCAGAACATTAACGCGACTCCCGCCGAAGGCGAACAGGCCCCACCGCCGGAGAACACGAACCCGAACATGAAGTGGTACATCATCCACAGCTATTCGGGCTTTGAGCGCAAAGTGAAGGAATCACTGGAATCGCGCGTGCAGGCTTTTGGCCTGGGAGAAAAGATCGGCAAGGTCGTGATTCCCACGGAGCCGGTCACGGAGATTCGCAACGGCAAAAAATATACCGTCGAGCGGATGTTTTATCCCGGCTACGTGCTGGTGCAAATGGACCTGACGGGATTCCGCACCGGCGGCGAAGGCGACCATGTGTGGCATGTGGTGAAATCGACGCCGCGCGTAACAGGATTTGTCGGGACGGCAAATGATCCAACCCCGCTGACTGAAGACGAAGTCAACCAGATTATTTATCGCGTGAACGTGGGCAAGGACAAGCCCAAGATCCGCGTGAAGTTTGAAAAGAACGAGACTGTCCGCATCACCGATGGACCGTTTGCGAATTTCAACGGCACGGTGGATGAAGTGAACGAAGACCGCGAGACGTTGAAAGTGATGGTCACAATCTTTGGTCGTGCGACGCCCGTGGAGCTTGAGTTCGGGCAGGTAGAGAAAGTGGCAGCGTAAGTTTTGTTTTGTCCCGAGCGTAGCAAGGGAGCCCTATGAGCTGAAATGCTCTTCAGGGGAAAAGGATAAAGATTCGCAGGCGAGGGCGCTTGCGGTCCAGCGACAATAGATATTCTCGAAGAACAGAGAGCATATGGCACCGAAAAAAGTACAGACATCCGTTAAGTTGCAGATTGAAGCCGGCAAGGCGACGCCGGCTCCTCCCGTTGGCCCGGCACTGGGCCAGGCGCAGATCAACATCATGGAATTCTGCAAACAGTTCAACGCCCGCACCAACAATAAAGAGATGGCGGGGCTGATTATTCCGGTGGTGATCACGGTCTATACCGACCGCTCATTCACGTTCATCACCAAGACGCCGCCGGCGTCGATTCTGCTGAAACGCGCTGCGGGTATCGCCAAAGGTTCAGGCGCGCCCAACAAGGACAAGGTCGGCAAGGTGACGGAGAAGCAGGTTGCCGATATCGCCAAGCAAAAGATGCCTGATCTGAATGCCGCGTCGCTGGAAACGGCAATCAAGAGCGTGAAGGGCACGGCGCGCAGCATGGGAATTGAGGTTGTAGGTTAGTAAGTTAAATCGCATGTACCACGGCCCGCGGAAGAATGCGGCGCGGTGGGAGATAAGGAAAAAGACAAATGAGTCGCAAAGCAGGAAAGAACATAACCAAATCGCGCGATGCAATTGAGAAGCGCCAGTATCTATTGAGTGATGCTGTGCCGCTGCTCCAGAAAGTAAAGTTCGCCAAGTTTGACGAGACGGTGGAAGTCACACTTCGCCTTGGCGTCGATCCAAAACATGCCGATCAGATGGTCCGTGGCACAGTGGTCCTGCCGCATGGCCTGGGCAAGTCGAAAAAAGTCCTGGTGATCGCCAGCGGAGAAAAAGTCCGCGAGGCCGAAGCTGCCGGAGCCGACATTGTGGGTGGTGAGGAGATGGTGGAAAAAATCCAGAAAGAGAGCTGGACGGATTTTGACGCCGTGATCTCCACGCCGGACATGATGAAGTCGGTGGGTAAGCTGGGTAAGGTGCTTGGGCCCAAGGGCCTGATGCCCAATCCGAAGACCGGCACCGTGACATTCGACATTGCCAACGCGGTGAAAGAAATCAAGGCCGGTAAAGTCGAGTTCCGCACGGACAAGACAGCGCTGGTGCATGTGCCGGTGGGCAAGATTTCGTTCACCCCGGACAAGCTGGTTGAGAATGCCACCGCGGTAATCACAAGCGTGGTAAAGGCGAAGCCTTCAGCAGCCAAGGGCAAGTACATTAAGGGCGCGTACATATCGTCCACCATGGGCCCAGGGATTTCGGTGGACACCACCCCGGTTGAGACAGCGGCCAAGGCGTAACGGCGGCAAGCGGAAATTTTGCGACGCGAGGCCGGATGCGCCCGCGACTCTAGAAAAGGATTCTGACAATGGCGGTCACAAAAGTTGAGGCGATTATCGGGCGTGAGCAAAGCGGAAGCCCGATGCCGAAATCCCGAGCTTTAGCGAGGGACCTCTCAAATCGATCAGCCATAAGAAAAGGACTCTCAGATGGCAGTTACTAAGCAGAAAAAAGCGGAACAGATTGAAAAGCTGAACCAGGACCTGCAAAAGGCCAGCAGCATGATTGTGGGCACATTTTCCAAGCTCACGGTGTCAAAGGATTTTGAGCTGCGCAAGACGGTGCGCACGGCGGGCGGCAGGTATCAAGTGGTAAAGAACACGCTGGCCAAGCGGGCTTCAGAGGGCACGCAGGTGGGCGAAGCGCTGAAAGGGCTGAAGGGCGTCACATCGATTGCCTATACCAGCGGCGATCCGGTCGCGCTGGCCAAAGCGCTGAACAAATACGTTGACGACAACCCGGAATTTTCCTTCAAGTCCGGCGTGCTGGAAGGCCGCGTGATCTCAATGAAAGAGATCAAGGCATTGGCCACCATGCCTTCGAAGGAAGAGATTTACTCCAAGCTCCTCTTCCTGATGAACGCACCGGCACAGCGTCTGGTCACGGTGATGAATGCCGTTGGCAGAGACCTGGCTGTGGTCGTAAGCCAGGGCGTGGAGAAGAAGAAGTTCAAAGACGAGGGCGGCGCTGTTGGCGCGGCAACGGTTGCAGCGGCGGAGCCGACGGCCGTGAACAGCCAAGTAACGGATTAATAAAAGTTTTGCTGGGGGACGTAGTGCGGCCTCCAGACATGGGTTTATCGCTGTCAGAGGCTCACGGTGGCGCTAGTCTGGGCGCATTGGAACACGGTGGGCGGAAGCGGCGAATCAGCACAAAACTGACAAAGAGTGGAGATACACATGGCAGATCTGCAGCAGTTAGAAGATTCAATCGTAGGGTTGAGCCTGCTTGACGCGGCCCAGCTCGTAAAGAAGCTTGAGGAGCGCCTTGGCGTCTCCGCAGCGGCAGCAGCCCCGGTGATGATGGCCGGCGGCGGAGCGGCAGCAGCCGCTCCGGCTGAAGAAAAGACCGAATTCACCGTGGTCCTGACTGGCGCTGGCGCCAATAAGATCAATGTAATCAAAGCGGTACGTGAAGTTACCAGCCTGGGCCTGAAAGAAGCCAAGGACTTGGTGGATGGCGCGCCGAAGAACGTGAAAGAGAACGTTTCCAAGGAAGAAGCGGAAACCATCAAGAAGAAATTCACTGACGCAGGAGCGACGGTCGAAATTAAGTAGCTGGTTCACTAAAGTAGCGGTTCGGCGGGCTTGAGGGCCGGCTGGCCGCTACATTCGTGTGCGACAAACGCGGACTGGCCGCCTGAATCCCCTAAAAGGGGAGTCCTGGGGCAGTGAGCATGGGCTCCCAAATTTCTTTTGAGGAATCTTTCATAAGTTTGAATCTTGGAGTACACTACTATTATCAAACAGATACGGTAGTTCTTCTCCAAACCGGTATTTACAAATCTTTTTTGACGCAGGACAGGCGTGGTGCTCCCGCAATATTCGCCTTGCTCAGGAGTCGTAGCCAGACCTGCCGGTTGTTGTTCTTTATGAACAGGTCCGCATTGGGCGGACAAAGAACGGTCTATTCAGACGGGCGCGGATAAAAACATTTTAGATATCGCACAACGCTGCGACGGCGTCAACGGAGATTCTTGTCTCTTTTGGCGCGATTCGTTTTTTCCGCTGCGCAATGAATTTAACCGCCAGCTAATGCCTGATTAGAAACTGCGTTAGTCAACAAGGCTGCTTTTGACGAGGAAAAATCTTCGAGCAAGCCGCTTCATCTGCCCCGCAGCGAGATGAAGCAGAAAAAGTATTTAGGAGTTATCCATGCCGAACAAGAATGGCGCCGCACGTTACCGTCTCGACTTTTCAAAAATCCCGGTAGCTCTCCAGATCCCAAACCTGATTGAGGTCCAGAAGCGTTCATACGATCGCTTTCTGCAAATGGACAAGCTGCCGAGCGAGCGTGATGATAGCGGTCTTCAGTCAGTGTTTCAATCCGTTTTCCCCATCACCGATTTCCGCAACGTCTCCGAGTTGGCTTTTGTCGATTTCGCCATCGGCAACTGGGAGTGCAAATGCGGCCACCTGAAAGGTCTCCATCACCTGCGCACCACCTGCCGCAATTGCGGCAACACGGTGATTACCGATCCGTTCCATCCCGGCGACGTGCTCTGCCAGAAATGCGGCACCTACAACGCCAACACGCCCGACTTCTGCAATAAGTGCGGCGACCCTGTGGGCCTGCAGCTTAAGTATGACGTCGCCGAGTGCGAAGAGCGTGGCATGACTTATTCCGCGCCGCTCAAGGTCACCATTCGACTCACGATTTACGACAAAGACCCGGAGACCGGCAACAAGAGCATTCGCGACATCAAGGAGCAGGAAGTATTCTTCGGCGACATTCCGCTGATGACACAGAACGGCACGTTCATCATCAACGGTACTGAACGCGTGATCGTGAGCCAGTTGCACCGTTCACCCGGCGTCTTCTTTGAGACCGCGAACAATCGCACGTATTTCCTGGGCAAGATCATTCCGTACCGTGGATCATGGGTTGAGTTTGAATACGACCAGAAGAACGTTCTTTACGTCCGTATTGATCGCAAGCGCAAATTCCTGGGAACAATCTTTTTGCGCGCTCTGGGCCTGCGCTCAGACGAAGACATTTTGCGCACGTTTTATACGGTTGACCGCATCAGCCTGAAAGACAAGAAGCTGCGCTGGACGCTGGAAAGCGCCATTGAGAAGCCGACGAACCTGTTGGGCCTGAAGCTGGCCCACAGCATCAAGGACAAGAGCGGGCATGAGATTGCGCACTCCGGTCGCAAAATTACGCCGGCGGTGTTGAAGGAAATCCAGAAGGCCAAGATCACTGAGATCGATATCGACACGACCGATCTGGAAGGCGCATTCACCGCGGCTGACATCGTCGATACGACCAGCGGCGAAGTCTTGCTTGAGGCCAACAGCGAAGTTACGGCTGACAAGCTCAGCAAGATCATGGATGCGGGCGTGGAAGAAATTCATGTCTTCTTCCCTGAGCGTGACGACGTGGGCAACGTGATCAGCGCAACGCTGCGCCGTGACTCCGTCAAAACGCCGCAGGAAGCGTTGATTGAAATCTACCGCAAACTGCGTCCGGGCGACCCGCCGACGCTGGACACGGCAACTGCTCTGTTCCACGGAATGTTCTTTGATCCGCGGAAGTACGACTTCAGCCGCGTGGGCCGTTTGAAATTCAACATCAAGCTGTATGACAAGAACGAAGCCACAGGGCTGGATAAGCGCACGCTCGATCCCGAAGATTTTTACGCGACCATCCGCTACCTGCTGAAGCTGCGCAAGAGCATTGGCGCAGTGGACGACATCGATCACCTGGGCAACCGCCGCGTTCGCGCGGTGGGCGAGTTGATGGAGAACCAGTTCCGCATCGGCCTGGTGCGCATGGAGCGCGCCATCAAGGAAAAGATGAGCGTGTACCAGGAAATGTCCACGGCCATGCCGCATGACCTGGTGAACGCCAAGCCGGTAATGGCGGCGATCCGCGAGTTCTTTGGATCATCGCAGCTATCGCAGTTCATGGACCAGACCAATCCGCTGTCAGAGATTACGCACAAGCGCCGTCTCTCAGCCCTTGGGCCGGGCGGTTTGTCACGTGAGCGCGCGGGATTTGAAGTCCGCGACGTTCACCCGACGCACTATGGCCGCATCTGCCCGATTGAAACGCCGGAAGGTCCGAACATCGGCTTGATCAGCTCACTGAGCTGCTATGCGCGCATTAACGATTACGGCTTCATTGAGTCACCTTACCGCCGCGTGAAAGATTCACGCGTGGTGGACTTTGTGACGATTGTGAACGCCGGAGACAGTGAATACCGCGTGGGCGACCACATTGAGATGAAGGAAGCCGACAAAGTTACTGCTGACCTGAAGGAGCGTCGCAAAAAGCCGCTGGAGACTGAGCCGTTCTCGTTCTATCTCTCGGCATGGGAAGAAGACAAACACGTCATCGCCCAGGCCAACATTGAGCTGGACGACAAAGGAAAGATCGTCGGCGAAATCGTGGATGCCCGCAAGAACGGCAACTTTGTTCTCGTGCCTCGGGATGAGGTCGACTACGTTGACGTGAGCCCCAAACAGCTTGTATCCGTGGCCGCATCGCTTGTGCCGTTCCTTGAGCATGACGACGCGAACCGCGCGCTGATGGGCGCCAACATGCAGCGCCAGTCCGTGCCGCTGCTCCGTGCTGCTGCTCCACTCGTTGGAACCGGCATGGAAGGCGTGACCGCACGCGATTCCGGCGCGGTAGTTCTGGCCCGTCGTAACGGCATTATCGACTCGGTCGACTCTGAACGCATTATCGTGCGCGTGGAAGGCGAGCATCATCCGACGCAGCTCTCGCGCGAAGTGGGTAGTGACATTTATCAGCTCACCAAGTTCAAGCGCTCCAACCAGAACACCTGCATCAACCAGAAGCCGGTGGTCAAAAAAGGCGATCGAGTTCTGAAGGGTCAAGTCATCGCTGACGGACCTTGCACGGACAAGGGCGAACTGGCTCTGGGACGCAATGTGCTGGTGGCCTTTATGCCATGGCGCGGTTACAACTTTGAGGACGCGATCCTGGTCTCAGAAAAGATGGTGAAGGAGG
>JBAVUZ010000228.1:0-1889 GCA_049697035.1 Candidatus Angelobacter sp.
GTACCGTATAAGAACCTCACTCTGGAGCAGGCCATTGAATTCGTGGCCGACGACGAGTTGGTGGAAGTCACGCCGAAATCTCTGCGTCTGCGGAAAAAGATCTTACAGGCCAACCGGCGGCCAAAGAAGAACGCGGCACAACCGGCGGATGTTCTTTCTTAATCGTTTTTTATCCCGAGCGCAGCGATGGCCCCCTTATCCTCGCAACGAGACTAAACGAGGGTGAACGATAAGAAGGGCTCGATGGCTCAGCTGACAGCGGTAACGAAAATAGATTCGTGTTTATTCGCGTGGATTCGCGGCTAGATTTTTCTTATCTGCGTTTTTCTGCGTTCATCTGCGGCTAATCAAGGGTTTTACCCTTGGTCTCTGGCAAAAACATCGCCATGAACATGGCCATAAGAAACGCCACAGCGCAGAATGAAAAAGCCCACGCCAGGTCTTTTGATTGTGCCAGCCTGCCGATCGTATAAGGCGCCAGAGAACTCAGTGTTCGAGCGCCGTTGTAGGTAAATCCCAGCGCGCGTGAGCGGACTCGGGTAGGGAAGAGTTCACTGCCGATCAAGCCTGAGCCGGAAAAGAATCCTGTACCAAAGAATGCGACCATTGCGCCCAGCACCATGATCGTCCATTGTGATCGTGCTGCCGCATAGATCGGCACCAGGATCGCAGCACAAAGCAGGTAGAGAATAAAGGACCGTTTGCGGCCAAACTTCTCCGCCGCCCAGCCAAAACTTAAATATCCAGGAAACATTCCCACCAGGTTGAGCGTAACCAGCAGTGTTGTGGTCTGCATCAGGCTGAAGCCGCGCCCACCCTTCGCCACTGGCAATCCCAGATACGGCGGAATCCAGGTAAACAGTCCCCACCACGCAAAGAGTCCAAAGAAATTCAGCAGAAAGAGAAAGATTGTGTTTCTGCGTAGCGCGGGTGAAAAGATCTCGCTGAGCGGGGCTTTCGTTTCGCGCAAAGCGGCTTTGTCTTTCAGCCACAGGTCGGATTCAGGGACGCTCTTCCGTATCCACAGCGTTACCAGAGCGGGCAGAATTCCTATGAAGAACACGTAGCGCCAGTTCTGGGTCGCGTTCAGCACAAAGCCGGCCACCAATGCAGCCGCGGCATAGCCCCAGGCCCATGAACTCTGCACAATCGCAATTGCTTTGGCGCGCAGATGTGTGGGCCATGTTTCCGCCACCAGCGTTGCGCCGGTGTTCCACTCGCCGCCCATGCCCAGCCCAAGCACAAAGCGGAAAAACGCCAGCATGGGAATCGATGTCGCTAGCCCTGACCCAAGCGAGCATATCGAATAAGTCAGGATACTCAGCATGAGCGCCTTCGTCCGGCCGATGCGGTCGGCAATAAAGCCGAACAAAATTCCGCCAATGCCGGAGGCAAACAGCGTGAAAGTTCCCAGCCAGCCGGCGCCTGCCTTGCTGATGCCAAAGGCGGTCATCACGTGCGCGATGACCAGGCTGTACAGCATTACGTCAAATGCATCCAGAGCCCATCCCAGGGACGCGGCTATCAAAGTGCGCTTCTGCGCCGATGTGCCTTGGGAGATCGTGGGGAGAGTTGTGGAGGCCATTGGCGCTGGATTCTACAGGAATTTAACCGCAAAGGACACAGGAGAACACAAAGGCTAAAAACCCGGAAATGAAAATGCGCACATGATTGCTCTGATCCCCGAGAAAAGCCGTGTATCGGCTTCAAAAGCGCAGGACTGCACCTTCGTCCTGAAGGCGCTCCTTTGTGTCCCTTCCTATCCTTTGTATTGCTAATCATAAAATTCTTTCTTTTCTGCGAAGGAGTTAGGCGGCTTGTGCCAGCAAATGGCTCACCGTGGCATGGCGCGCCGCGAGCACAGCATTGATGATTTGTCGTCCCTTTTC
>JBAVUZ010000229.1:0-9995 GCA_049697035.1 Candidatus Angelobacter sp.
CTTTACAGTTCGGCCCGTTGTGCTCAGGATCCGTGCATTTGGGATTGTGGTATGTCTGGAAATTTCTTCGTATCAAGGAAGACCCCCCCTGGGCAATGGGCAGGGCCAGGCCGGTTGCCCAATCACCGGTCGAGGTAATCGAGAGGAACAGCGGCCTGTTTTCCTTGCAACGATTCGAATCCGGGTTTGGGTCCGCCTCGGCGCAAAGCCGGAACTGATAATGGCGCAGGAGGTCGAGCAGTTGCCGGCTTTCCGTGGCCGGCGCAGCTTCATTCACCAGCACGATCAGGTCGACAGGAAGCGGCAGGTTTCCGCCGGTCCATTTTTCTCCCCGGGCCTCCCGGTTTTTTTTCTCGGCTACCTGGTCAAGCACCCTGGCGGCAACCGCCTGCGTCATCGTCCGCTCCAGCACTTGTCCTCCGAAGGAATGCCCGACGATGACAGCTACGGATCCGGTTCCCGGGCGTGCTGCCTCCTTGCAACCTCCCAGGCAGCTCTTGGTCTCATTCATGATCTCGTAGAGCGCCTCGGTCAGGTGCGCTCCCGGAAGCCGGATTGCCGCATCTTGGCGGTTGTAAAACGTGAGCTGCGATGCCAGGCCCAGGTTGGTCACCTGGCCGCGCCATCCAATGTAGATGCCGACCACCGGCATCGGTCCTTCTTTTTGATCCGGTTGCTTTTGGCCCGGGCATTTTGGAGTTACTTCAGGCAGCGCGCCTGCTATGTCATTCAACTCATCTCGGAACCCCCAGACGTTCCCGGAGCCGTCGGATGCGTTATTCTTCCAGCCGTGAATAAAAACTACTACAAGCGCATTGTGAGTAGGCGAGCAGTTCCCGTCTACGGTCGGGGAGTCGGCCTTAGCTTTCTGGATCAACTGCTGGACGTGCGTCAGTTGCCTGCGGTCGAACATCTCCCCGAAATCGTCCACCTCGACGAACCCCAGGTAATACTTGCTCTTGCCCTCAGGACACCATACCGATTTGTGGGCGGGATCGGCATTCGGATCATCATTACAAAGCTTGAAAGGCGTCGGCGAGGTCTGCGGAGGGGCACCCTTTTTGAGCGTATCGTTGCGGAACTGTCCATAATGCACGCAGCCGCCCAGGCTGCATAAACAAAGTGACACCAGCAGGAGCAAAGCAAGTCTTTTCATCGGGCACCTTTATTTGATTTTTGCTTGGAAGAAGGTGGAGAAGGATAGTTGCGGTCGGAGCCGAACAGCTTCCCAAACATGCGGAAGATGTCGCCCTGGAATTCGGAGAAGACGGCGGAAGCCACGTATCCGCCGTAGGCCGAGCCGGTCCGCGCCAGCACCTGTCCCGGCGTGTTGAGCCGGTCAGGATACCAGCTCAGTCCCACCAGCCCGCTGGAACTCGCTCCCACCATCTTGGAAATCGCCGGCCATCTCGGACAGCTCGATAGACTTTCTGTATCTACTTCCTCTTTCCCGCAGTTGCCCAGGTGGTACGTCACCACCACGGTAGACAACGCGTGTCCGGTACGCTTCCAGAAGGTCTTATCTCGCGACGGTTCGTAGCGTGGGTTCTCATGCAAGATCGAGCTGAAGACGAATTCGCCGGTCGATTTCGCCGTTCCCTGCGCGTACCGGGTTCCTACGCGCCGCAGATAACCTTTCATGCCCTGACCCCACTCCGGCGGATCGTCACGCAGCTGCGCCACCCCGCCCAGGAAGAGCGGCCCGAAAAACGCCTGCCCGGAAATCAGCTTGCCGCCGTATGTACAGGCGCGCTGCTTGAAGGTGAAGGCGGTGGGATGATACAGGACCGTTTTTTCAATTACATAAGAATTGCATTTCGGTTCTGGGGGCGCGTCCTGTCCATGCAATAACGCGGCCATGGACATAATGCATGCGGTCAATAACGCCGTTCTCATTTTTCCTCGCTCGTTTCTCGCTGCTTGGCTCTTGGGAACTGTAGGAACACGGGTATTTACTAAGAACGAAAGACCGTTTCGTTCTCCTTTTCCTCATCCCGGTCTTCCCTATGCCGTACGGAGCTTTGCATTTACTTGGTGGTTTTGCGGCGCTAAACGTTACAGCTTTTTAACTTTTTCCGAAACGATCTCGGAAGCCGCGCAGGCTCATCGGAAAAATGCAGCGTATTTGATTCCGGATCAGATTCCACTTGAGAAAATTTCAGCAGAGGGTGTATGCTTTCCGCTCACACCCCCACGGCCTTTATCAGGATGGCTGCTGTTGCTTCCGTGAAAAAGTATCAACGCATGCCATCTTTAGCTTCCGCCGGCTTCGTGCGTTGATTACGCCGCAGCCGGTTGGCAAAGTTGGACTTAATTTTAAAAATTTCTTGAAGGGCGCTGTCCTCAGGCGCGCCGGAAAGTGCGTAGTCCGATGGCTGATCACAATGATCCCAATGCGGTAAATTCCATTTTTTCCGATATCGATGCCAGCGCCGCCGATCTCTATGATTTGTTCGGCTTTCCCAGCTCCGACACTTCCGATGGCGAGAAGGTCGTCATTGCCCTGACCTTCGCCGCGGTGCCTCATGCCGGGACTCTCGACCCCGACATGATCTACCGCATCCAGATGACGGCGGAGCCTCGCGTCGTCCATCCCCCAGCCAACGAACAAAGTCTCGACTCATTTCTCAAATATGTAGAAGCCGTGAAGGACAAGTACACCGGCGCGCTGCATGCGTCAGAGATCCGCATGCACGTCGACGAGTCGCAACGCGCCACGGTAGAGTTCTTCAATTTCCCCGAAGGCAGCTTCTCCGTGGTGGCGGACACCAACAAGGTGCTCAACATCGACACGCCGGGCAAGAACCGCATCACCGCATACATCGGCGGGCGCGACGACGCCTTCTTCAATGACCTGCCCGGATTCTTCCGCTCCATCAATTATGCGCCGCAGTACTATCACGTTCCGCACACCATGACGGAGGCGCGTGAGCTGCCCATCCCGAAGACGCTGCTTGAGCTGGAAGGCAACGATCTCTTCAACTACGACCCTGCTCTTCCCGAGTGGGGACGCGGTTACAAGAAGAACCTTCCTCCCGGGCCGTGGACCTGGAAAGGCGATAAGTTCCGGAAGGATGAGAACGGCAACTTCCGCTTCGTTTACTCCGGAGTGGATGCGCAGGCGGGCAAGAACGTGAATGCCATCATCCTGGAAATTCCGGTGAAGTTCATCAATCCCGCGCCGGACAAGAACCGGATCATCAACGTGTGGGGCGAAAGCTGGGTGTTGAAGGCGGCCAACAAGATTGAAACCATCCCCGATCATCCGCTCTGGCTAGAGCATCCTTTTGCTTTCCTCGATCCCCGCAGCAAGGATGAGGAACTGCAGAAATACAAGCTGGTGGATACTGACGGGCAGCCCTTCGCCGACGCCGCGCTCAGCGAGCGCGAAGACAACCGCCAGCTCGGCGCCAACAACTTCTTCCTGGCGCCCCACTTCGTTAAGCGGCTGGCGCACCTTGGCTGGGGCTTCGGCCCGTCGATCAGCGCGCTGGGTCTGAAGACTTCATTCGACCACGACAATTCGCCTGTCTCGGTCCACAAGACGTATTCCACCGTGCTGGCCGCGTTCCCGCGCGTCAAGAAGACACTCTTCCAGCCGCTCAACATGCCGGACAACTCGTGGAACCCGAAAGGGCTGAACATCGCGCTGCGCCGGCCGTTTGAAATTTTTGTGCCCAACGTCTGCGCCATCGATCTGGACACCACGGGCACGTGGCCCTTCGGCCGCCGCCTGGAAGACCAGGTGGCAACGCGCTTCCTCTCCATGTTTTTGGATATGGAAGCTGAATTCAAGGGCAAAAAATACCATCTCGAGATGCTCAATGACCAGTCGCTGTGGGACGCCGCGCCTATTGTGCCTAAGACGCCGCCCAATCCGCTCAAGAATGACAGGGATTTCTCAGACAAGTTCCCCTATTTGGCGGAGCCACATCCGGAACCGGGCTATAAGCCGACTTATAAGTAATCAGGAAAGCGAAGGCGGCGGAAAATGAATGGATTGACGGATTTTCAAATCGAAATGCGGGCGTTTGAGCTGGATCTGGAGGACCTTCGTCCTCCGGCAATGGCCCATCCCATGAGCGCGGACCACGTCACCAAGTACGTCTACCGGCTATATCAACGGGCGGCGCTCGACGGCAACCTGGAGCTTTTTCACGAAGTGGAAGCGGAGCTGGATGGCGCCATCGCGCGGCTCGGGCCCGCTCCTGACCTGTGCCTGCTCAAGGCCAATCTCGATTTCAAGCTCCATCGCATCGCCGAAACCAGCGGCGACCTGAAGATGTCCCCCGGCCTGGCCGAGACCTCTCAGGGCAGGGCCATCTCCGCCGACATTGTTTTTCAGGAAGGCAACTACGAAGAAGCCGGCCAATTGTATGAAGCGCTGGTCGAAAAGGAGCGGACCTGGGACAACCTGGCCCGGCTGGCGCACCTGCGCGCACGCCTGGGAGATGTTGCCGCCGCTGACCAGCTTTACGTAGAAGCAGAAGATGAGCTTACCGCCAAAGAGATGCGTTCTTTTGCCTGGGTAGAATTGCAACGCGGCCTTCTGCACTCCGCCTATGGACGCTTCCCGCAGGCCCATGAGCACTATGACCGGGCCAATCGCGGCTATTCAGGCTACTGGCTGGTGGAAGAGCACATCGCGAACCTGCTGGCGGCCGAGCACAAGCTGGAACAATCGGCCACGATTTACCGCAACGTGCTCCAGCGCGTCCCCAAGCCTGAGATACAGCAGGCGCTGGGAGACATTTACCGGCACATGGGAAAGCAGCGCGAAGCTGAGGAGTGCTTCCAGAAGGCCCTTGCCGTCTATTTGCAATCAGCCGACCGCGGCGAGGTTCACTACTACCATCACCTGGTGGATTTCTACTGTGACGCTCATCGCGACGCGGAGCAGGCGCTCAAGTGGGCGCGCCAGGACATCGAGCTTCGCAACAACTCTTCCACCCAGGCAGCCATGGCCCGTGCGCTTCATCTCGCCGGACGCCATGACGAAGCCAGACAAATGATCGACCGCGCCCTGTCTTCCGGCGTCCGGGAGCCCGGCTTGTTCCTGCAGGCCGGCAAAATTCACAGTGCAGCCGGCGGAAACGGCATGGGTGAACACTATCTGAAGCTGGCAGCAGAGCTCAATCCGCATCACAGCGCATTCCATGTCCATCATCATCATTAAGTCGTGCATCAGGCTTGCGGCGGTGACGCCGCGCTGAAGGAGAATGTATGAACCTGGTATTTGCAAGCGGCTTCTTTGAACCGCAAAAGCTTCTCGGGATCGAATACTTCCGAGGTCTGCCAGAAGTCTATCGTGACGCTCTCTTTCCCAAAGTGCCGGTCGACGCGCACATCAGCGAGCGCGCGCCTCTGCTGGCCCAGCAGATCCAGCAGCGTTTTCCCAACGGAGACATACACGTGATCGCACACAGCATGGGCGGCCTGGACACGCGCTACCTGCTGGCGAAAAAACTGCTCGGCCTCGATCAACGCATCAAGTCCCTCTCGACCATCTCCACGCCGCACCGCGGCAGCCCGGTGGCCGACCTGCTTCTGGGATTGATTCCCGGCATCGATTCCGCCCCGTTCCAACGCTTCTTAAATCATTTTCCAGCGGTCGGAAGTGGGGCGCTGGACGATCTTTCAACCAAGGCTGCGGTGACCTTCAATCAGGAGATCAAAGACGCTCCCGGCGTACGCTATCTCTTGTACTTCGGCTTCGGCGATACCTCTTTGGCTCTGCTGCCCACGGTCAAATTCATCCGCTCGCGCGGAACCACCGACGATGAAAGAACTAACGACGGCGTGGTGAGCCTGGCTTCCGCCAAGTGGCCTGTTGATTTGGTGGAGCAGCCCTGGACGGCGGATCACCTGGCGCAAATCGGACATAACCTTGACAGCCTCGACTTGATCAGCCGCTTCGACCACAAGACTGCGATCGCACGCGTTGTCCGCCGGGCCACACAGCCGGCGGCCGCGGCGGCTCCACAAGGATAAGAGGTTTCCAATGCAGGAAAATTCCGGGTTGTAACGTTTGTAATGCGATAGACACTTAAGAATGAAGCGCAATCCAGATGCCGGACGGGCCCTTCGCCTACCGGTCCTAGGGGGAGATGGATATGGCCGAGAGGGACTTTGATTATATTGTGATCGGTTCAGGCGCCGGAGGCGGTCCACTGGCTGCAAACCTGGCCAAGGCCGGCTTCAAAGTCATGTTGATGGAAGCCGGGAGCGATCCCTGCAGTGAAAGCGGCGACGAGGGGCGATGGATGTATGAAGTCCCGATCTTCCATGGCGCTTCCACAGAATACAACGATTGCGCGTGGAATTTCTTCGTCCGGCACTACTCTGATGATACGCAGCAGATGGCGGACAGCAAGAAAGAGATGATCGACGGCAAGCCCTACATCTGGTACCCGCGCGCCGGGGTCCTGGGCGGCTGCACAGCGCACAACGCGATGATCACCGTCATGCCCCAGGACAGCGACTGGAACTACATCGCCCAGCTCACCGGCGACGATTCCTGGAAAGCCGAAAAAATGAACGGCTATTTCGAGCGTCTGGAGAATTGCACCTATGTTCCGCGTCCCGGGTCGTTGCGTGCTGACCTCAGCAACGTGCTTGCCGGAGCGGCCGACCTGAAAGGACTGTTCGGAGGACACAACGTCTTTAAAGACCTGCATCAGGGACACGGCTTCAACGGCTGGCTTACAACCAGCGAAGCCGACGCAACTTTGGCTCTGGGCGATAAAGAAATCATCCTCCTGCTGCTCAATGCGATTGGTTCGGCGCTGCATGGACAAGTGGGAAATCCCCTTGTCCTGGCGGCCACTCACTTTGATCCCAACAATCCGCTGCGCCGCCGCGACAGTCCGGAAGGCGTGGCTTTTACCCCCCTGGCCGTGGCCAATGGCAAGCGCAACGGCCCACGCGATTACTTGTTGCGGACAAAGAAAGACTATCCCAACAACCTCACGATCCAGATGAAGTCTCTGGCGACAAAGATTATCTTTGACGGCAAGACAGCGGTGGGTGTGGAGTTCATGGAAGGACCGTTCTTATACAAAGCCAGCCCAAAAGCGAACGGCGCTCCGCCTCCGGCCAAGAAGCAAGTCACCGCACGTGAGGTCATTCTGGCTGGCGGTGCCTATAACAGCCCTCAGTTGCTCATGCTCTCTGGCATCGGTCCCGGCAAGCACCTGCAAGACAAGAAGATCGATGTGCTGGTCGATCTTCCGGGCGTCGGCCAAAACCTGCAGGACCGCTACGAAGTAGGCATCATCTCGGAATGGAAGAAGCCGTTCGCGCTCCTGGGCAACTCCACTTTCTTGCCGCCGGACGCTGGTAAGCCGCCCGACAATCTTCTTGCCATGTGGGACAAAGATGGAAAGGGCATTTACGCCTCCAACGGTTCACTTATAGGCATCATCAAGAAATCCACCCCAGACAAGCCGGAGCCGGACCTTTATATCTTCGGTCTGCCCGGATATTTTCCCGGCTACAGCCAGGGATATTCAAAGGAGACGGAGCGTTTCCATGATCGCTTTACCTGGGCCATCCTCAAGGCCCACACCAACAATACCGCCGGCAGCGTCAGCCTGAATACGAACAATCCGCAGGACACGCCATCCATCGAGTTCCACTACTTCAAGGAAGGCAATGACGCGAAGGGCGAAGATCTGGACGCGGTCGTCAAGGGGGTGGAGTTCGTACGCAAGATGAACCAGACCTTGCCGGACTTCATCGGCAATGAACTTAAACCAGGACCGGATGGCGATACTCCGGACAAGCTGCGCCAGTTCATCCAGAATGAAGCCTGGGGCCATCACGCTTCCTGCACCAACAAGATTGGCGCGGACGGCGACCCCATGGCGGTGCTGGACAGCCGCTTCCGCGTGCGCGGCGTCAAGGGCCTCCGCGTGGTGGACGCTTCGGTGTTCCCCAAAATTCCTGGTTATTTCATTGTCTCTGCCGTGTACATGATCAGCGAGAAAGCCTCTGACGTGATCGCGGAAGACGCCAAAGGGAGTTGAATATGGCCGAGAAGACTGCGAATCCGCGTCGGATGCGGCCCGAAGATATATCGTCCCGGGCCGTGATTGGCCAGGCGGTAGTGGCCGAACTGAATGATATAGCGCAGCGCCGCGGCCAGGAACCGTCGGAGCTCGACCCCAAAAACTGGGTCAGGCACTGCCTGGACAAAAACTTGTTTGGGATTTGCGTCTCCGGCGGCGGCATCCGCAGCGCCACGTATGGGCTGGGCGTGCTGCAAGGGCTCGCGGAAAAAGGGCTGCTTTCGCTGGCCGATTACATTTCCACGGTCTCGGGCGGCGGTTATCTCGGCGCTTGGCTGCAGGGAGTGGCTTATCATGATCCGGCAAACTACCAGGAGATTTTGAATCCCAAGCGGGAACCGGGGCCTTCCAGCAAAGACCCCATTACCTTCCTGCGCAAGTACAGCAACTATCTTGCCCCGCGCAACGGCCTGTCACTGGACGCGCTGGTGATCCCGCTGATCTGGTTCCGCAATATGATTTTGAACCAGACCATCATCATCGCGTTCCTGATGGCCACCTTTGTTGCCCTGCTTGCGCCAGGCGCTCTGCTGCATCAGATCGCCATCGATGCCATTCCTGTTTCTCCCAGGACGCTGCTGATCATTGCAGGCCTTGTCACCGCGGTTGCGGTCTTCAAGATCGGGACAAGCCTGCGCCGGATCGTGAAGCGCGAATTCGACCCGCCGGAGACAGCCACCGTGGGCGGCAAAGTCGTGCAAGAGCACGTCATGGGGTGGGTGGCCTTACCGGTTTTTATCGCCGTTCTGCTCGTGGTTTTTGCCCTGACAGCAAAGTCGCTGGACCAGACAGAGGTTGCGGTCCGCGGCTACGTGGCGCTTTTTGTCCTGGTGGTGCTGCTGCAATGGCGCGGCGGCTTCGTCCGCTGTTATACCCAGCAACGAGTGCAGGTCGGAGACCCTGTCAATCCAATTTTTCCCTGGCTGCATGTGATATGGATGTCCTCACTCACCTCGGTTCTGCTTCTGCTGCTGCTTACGGGAATCGGCATTCTTACATGGAACTGGGGGCCGGGAACGCCCTGCGGCAGTCATATGGTGATGGCATGGGCGCCTCCGCTGGATATCCTTGCTGTGATCGTCGCCATCGGATTCCATATTGGACTCATGGGACGCGACTTTCCCGACGCCAGCCGGGAATGGCTGGCTCGCTTGGGCGCTCTGCTGGTGACCTTCGCAGCCATCTGGGCCGCGCTTTTCGCTCTGGCCGTCTTTGCTCCGCTGGGCGTAGGCAAGCTCATAGTCCTCGGAAAAAATTGGTGGCTGGCCTCGGGAACCAGCGCCTGGCTGCTGAGCACGATCATGAGCGTGCTGGCAGGCAAGAGCGGAAAATCGGGCGCTCCCGGCAACGCGCCGCAGCCGCAACAGAAGAGTTCCGCCATTGACCTCGTGGCGCGATTCGGTCCTTTTATCGCCATACCCGGGTTTCTGGCTGCGGTAGCCTTCGGCACGCAGTTGTTGTTACATCCTGCGCCTTGGAACGCCCGCGGGACTTTTCTGGAAAATTTTGTCGATAACTACTGGGCAGCCTTGCCCTTCGGCAGCTTCAGTTGGCGCTTCCCGGTGGCGTTGCTCGTCTTCCTGGTCTTTGTCTTCGTGGTGCTTTCTTGGCGGGTGAACATCAACGAATTTTCCATGCACCATTTTTATAAGAACCGCCTGGTGCGTTGCTATCTGGGGGCCAGCGCCACCAAGACAAGAATGCGCGATCCTTTTACCGGCTTCGATCCCAAGGACGACCTCCCGCTCTTCAAACTCAGGCATGAAGCGGGCGCTCAGCCGGGAAACCGCGTGCCTTATCCGATCATCAATGCCGCGCTCACGGTAACGGCGGGCTCGGAACTGGCCACACAGGAGCGCAAGGCGCTACCGTGGTTTTTCACACCTCATTATTCAGGATTTTTTCCTGCCCGCTCCGAGGAGGACC
>JBAVUZ010000230.1:0-10561 GCA_049697035.1 Candidatus Angelobacter sp.
CATTGCATACCTATTTCAGGCACTCAGGCTTGTTCATAAACGCACACGTTCCGCAGGAAAATTGCTACGGGAAACGCAATTCATGCGCTGCGATACAAATCAACGTGCTGTTCTGTTTTGTACAGCAGAGTAGCTGCCGAAGTGGAACAATGGATGTCTCTCGAGTCCATTCCCCCAAATGGAGGGCAGAAGTTAGAGAGGCTCCCCAATGTTAGATCCATCTCGCCCTGGGATTCTGGTGGTGGACGATGACGAAGCAGTCCGTAGCAGCCTTGCTAGGCTGCTCCAGGCATCGGGCTATGAAGTAACCACAGCAACCAACGGCTTTGACGCACTCCTGCAGTTGAAGAAAAAGCTTCCTGCCATTGTGCTTTCCGACCTGAACATGCCGGAAATGTCCGGCTTTGAATTTCTCTCCGTGGTCCGCCGGAGATTTCCTGAAGTTTCAGTAATCGCCATGAGCGGCGCTTACAATACCGGCGACGCCGTTCCCGGAGGGGTGATCGCGGACGCCTTCCACGCCAAAGGACACGGCAAGCCAGAGGGCCTGTTGCGCAGCGTGGCCGAGTTGATACAGAGTTCCGCGGCGCACGCCATGGAACATAAACGAGAATCCGCCCCAGTCTGGATTCCCCGCAACGGCAAGGATTCCCATGGCATCCCCTACGTGGTGCTGACCTGCACCGAGTGCCTGCGCTCGTTTCCATTGAGTGTGTTGACAGAGGACTTGCAGAAAATCCAGGAGACGCCCTGCCTGTTCTGCCTCAATATGGTCCGCTACATCATCGATTTTTCTATTGCGATTGCTTCACCCCGGCTGGAAGCGCAGGCAGATGCAGTCCCTGGCGCAGCGAAAAGAGCATCAGCAAAAGTGTAGCTGAGCTTTACTGGTTCGCAGCCCCGGCAGTCCTTTTGTGTTTGTGGCACACAACGGGTAAATGCGCCGACCGGCTTTCTCCGGCTTGGTAGTGAGTCAGTGTTTTTAGTTGTTGAGCCGGCGAAGAACGGACCTGACTGAAGATCGACCTTTTTCTTTTGCAGCGGGGCCAGCACGCAATCTAACTTTTTGAACTTCGGAATGCTTCAGTTTTGGATACCAAGCCACGGACAGTTTCTCGCAAAGAGTCGAGTTGCCGATGGAGTTGGCCCAGATCGCTTATGTGGCTCGCCATTTCCTTGTAAATGTGGTCAATACTTTGGTCCACAATTTTGAGCTGCCTACCCACGTCTTTAAGATTTTTTACTTTCCCAATTGGGCCGGGAATTCCTGCCTTGCCGCTTTTTCCTTTCCGCCCCTTTAGCCCTCGCGGTCCAACTGGCCCTGCGGGTCCTGAGGGTCCCGGAGGCCCCTGAAGTCCTTTAAGCCCCTTATTTCCTTTTTCACCTTTAGTGGTTTTCAAATAAAAGTCCTTTCTTTTATTCCACACCTTTCCAGACGTATGCCTGCTCAGCGAACTGGAGAGCGCTCACTCCGAGAGAAGTGTTAACCTTTCTGAAAAAATATTCAAGCTGGAGGCCAACTTGTGGCCGCGCCTACGGCGCTCCATCTTCGTTGCCATGTCAGTCTCGCTTACCTTGTGTGACTCCAGGATCGTGCCGTGATGCGTGCCTCGGTGTGGATACGGAATCGATCGTTATGACGAGGATCAGATTTGGTGGGGAACGGTGTGAAATCCCTTTGCGTCCGCGTTCAGGCCTGTTTGGACAGGCCGGGGAACTGGATTGGTTGTAAGGCAGCAGGGAACGGCTACCTGCCGGCCTTGAAAGACTTGGCATGCGGCAGGGTTCGGCGGTCAGCTCCGGGATAGATCACAGCCGCCACGGTGCCGATATTCTTTGTCATGAAACTGATCATTTCCAGCATGGCCTCTGGCGTTTCCAGGCTGTGCAATGAGCCGTCAACCTTTGCGAGTGTCTTGTCATAGCCGTTGTACAACATCAAGATCGGCAGTTTTGGGTTGAGTTCCTTTATCTTGTTCACCAGAAGGACCCTGCTCGACTCTGGAACTGAATGGCACATCAGGACCAGACTGAGGTTGTTTGGCGCCATGATGAAGGCCAGCGCAGCATCGTCAGTCAGCGCAGCGGAGACCGAATAACCCTCTAGCTCTAAAATAAACGTTCTTGTGCTTTGCAGCGGCTGGTCGCGACTGATGGTGAGAATGGACTTTGATGCGGTCATATTGCGCCTGCTTTGTTCGAGCCCAGAGCCTGGAAAAAGGATATGTATTCGGATACTATCCCGGAGAGTTCCCGCAGCGCTGTACCAGATTGAACACCGGCGAACCGAGGACGGGTTGCGCACCTTAACGGCGCTTTGGGGCACGGGGAGGGCGCAGAGGCTGGATGGAAGACCGATTGCTCAAATCACTTTTAAGCGGCGAACCGAGGCGCTTATCCATTTGCTCATATAAGAAGTCAGCTTCGAAGAAAGATCTGGTTCCATCGGCAAAGTTCACGAGAACTCCGTCATCCATTTGATCGACATTGACAATCCTGCTGCTCATGGGCAATTTCTCACTTTTTACGGAAATTTAAGTTCGTCATCGGACGCTGAATTCCATAGTATCCCACGGAAAATGCGCGGTGAAGAAGCCAGAATTTTCACCACGGGGATGCGCCAACATTGCCCATATTGACAAGCCAAAACCTTTCGCCGCAGATGAACGCTGATAAGCGCAGATCAGAAAAATCCGACTTTGGTAACTGCATGAGGCTGTAAACCCCATCCTTCGCCAAAGCGCGGTGAAGCCGGAATCTTCACCACGGAGACGCGCCAACATTGCCAAGATCGCCCCATATTGAAAAGCCAAAGCCTTTTGCCGCAGATGAACGCTGACAAGCGCAGATCAGAAAAATCCGACCTGGTAGCTGCATGAGGCTGTAAAATCCCATCCTTCGCAAAAAGAACGAAGGATGGGACAAGAAGTTGCCAACATGCCGTTAGGGATTGCGGGACTGGCTGCGAATGAGCGGCCAGCGCTTGTCATCGAACCCGGCTTTACACTTGAACCCGAGTACCCTGACTGTGCTGAGTTTTCTGTTGACATAGTGGGCGAATAAATGGTAGATCAGAGGATTCGCTCCAGAGCGAAATAGTTGTGCCGCGGACGGTCTTTGACAACAGAAGCTACTAGCTGCTGGCTGCTAGTTAAAGAGGTACTCAGTACTTGGTACTTGAAAAGGCTTGCGACCCTCTGCCGACCGAACAGTAAAAACGGAAAAACAAGGCTGAAATTGAACGTTATTCGACCGACGAAAAACGCGAAAAAAGGCTTCGACCGCTCGGTCGACAGGACTGTCGAATTGGGGTTGGGCCTTTGTAATCAGCAAAAGTGTTAGGGGGGGGTGGGGTCTCTGGCTGAAGGACATAGGCAGAGGGCTGCAAATCGGGTGATCCGGTGATCGGGACATAGGTGATCGGAAAAATGACCCCAAGTCAGGAATGTGCAGAATTGCACACGTCCTAAGGTACGTGTCTACTCTGGAACAGACAAGGCAAGCTGCTGAATGCGAGAATTGGCCTACCAAACCCCAAGCTTATCGAGGACAAGCAGAGAGGTTCGCCATGTTAAATCCTTCGAGACACCAGGTTTTAATTGTGGATGATGACGCGGCTGTCCGAAACAGTCTGTCTATGTTGCTGCAAGCATCAGGCTATGAAGTGGCCACGGCGGCCAATGGCGTTGAGGCACTGGCGCTGCTGAAAGACGCGCTTCCCGCCGTTGTGCTTTCTGATCTGAATATGCCGAAGATGTCAGGCTTTGAACTGCTGTCCATGGTGCGGCAGCAGTTTCCCAGGCTGTCCCTTGTCGCGATGAGCGGCAAGTACGAAACCGGGGATGAGGTCCCAGGCGGCATGACTGCAGACGCGTTTTACGCCAAGGGCTATGGAAATCCCGGAGTGCTGTTGCGCATACTTTCTGAAATGCTCAGCGTGCCTTCAGCTTGCAGAGACGAAAAGCCCGAAGATCCCAAACCGCTTATCAACTAGAGACCGCTTCCACGGGCGGCGGCACCTGCAAGTTGGGCATGGGACGTCCGGCAAACAAACGCCGCGTTGGCTTGGCCAGCCAGCGTGCCCAGCGCGTTGACCACGCCACGCGCGCGCTGTCAGTGGCGATGCCGGTGTCAGCGTACATTCTGCGATAGAGTTTTGAAATCAAAATGAACGCCAGACGGCCCTTGATGGACTTGAGGAAGTGCGAGCGCTTCCAGATCACAGGGAAGCTGTAGAACCTGTCCCACACCCGCTGCGTGCGCGCGCGGATTTCGTCGGCGGCCATGACGGGATGCGTCCAGAACAATTTTGGACGGATGGCCTGCGGGATCAGCCAGCCGCGCGTGAGTGGAACGCCGCCGATGCGCCGCGTGTCATTCTGCATGGTCTGTTCCCATCGGGCAAAATCAACAGTGCCGGGGAACGGCGTGAGCATGACAAACTGCGCGAAGGTGAGTTCCGCCTGCTCCGCCACAGCTTCTGTGGCGTCGAACGTGGCGGGACGATCACTGGGCAAGCCAAAGATGAATGAGCCAAGAATGTGAATATCATGCCGGCGAAATTTACGCAGACGGTCAACAAGGTTTTGCCCCGCAAGGTTGAAATCCTTGTAAACGTCCTTCAACCCTTCAGGCGTTACGGCTTCCACGCCGACCAACGCGCCGTGGATGTGCGCGGCTTTCATCGCGGCAAGAAATTCCGCGTCTTCGGCGGCTTCCATGGTGATCTGCGTGAAGAAGACGGTATCGGAAGGAAGCTGGGCGAGACGCGACATCAATTCAAAGCGCTCCGCGCGGATTGTTTTCAGCTCGGCCAGACGCGGAGCATTGTTCTGCCGCTTGGCCAGCTCAAGATCGGTCAAGGTTACGGGATAAAAATTGTCGTCGGCCAGGGCGATAAAACGGAAACCAATGCGGCGCAGGTTGACGATCTCTTCAATCACGGAATCAGAAGGCCGCTGGCGGGGACGCTGGCCGTCAGTACGCCAGACGGAGCAGAACGAGCAATGCTTAGGACAGCCGCGGACCGTCTGCACGGAAGCCCACATGTAACTGTTGGGCGGAAGCAGGTCCCAGCGCGCAGGCAGAAATTCATTGCCTTCAATTCGTCCGCCAACGTAGAGCGGTTCCGGCTTGCCGTTAGCGCAATCCCTGAGTACGCGCGCCCAGGCAACGTCGCCATCGCCTTTTACCACGGCGTGCGCGCCGCCCAGCTCAGCCGCTTCTTCAGGATAGAGCGTTGCATGGATGCCGCCAAAGACGACATACGCGCCACGATCGCGCGCGATCTTGCCGAGTTCATAACCCCGCAGCGCGTTGCCTGTATGAATGCCGATGCCGACAACATCCCCGGACGCGATGGTGAGAGGATCCGTGGTGGCAAGCGTTTCATCCACCAGAATGGGAGTGCCATAAGAAAGAGGTGTGGCGGCGGCGAGCACGTAGAGCCAGCGCGGTGTAATGACCGCCGTTCCAAACGAGACGTTGCTCGGATTGATCAGATGAACTTTCATAGTGCGATGGGCCACTCCATGGCATGTTGCGGTAAAACTCTGCCGGGTCCGGAAATCTTTTCCGGGTTGCGGTAGATCGCGAATTTCATTTGCGCTGGAAGATCATCGTTCGCTGGAACTCTCCGGATTGCGAAAACTGCCTGCTTGCGAAAGAAGGGGCCCGGGGACATCGGTAATACCTGATGATACGCTTCCCTGGCCGCTCGCGGGCATAAAAGAGAACCGGCAATCGGCAAGGCGACGCCCGGGCGGCGGAAAATCAGCGATGTTGAAAAGAGTCGCGGCAACAGTAGCCAGGCTGCTCCTTGATTTTTTTTGCAACAATCTTTTTGCGGCATTCATCGGGAAGCGCAGGAAGTCTTCACTGGACCACGGACAACAGAAAACGGCGAAGCAGGATGCGGATCGAGACGACACCTCAAGTGTACGCCTTTTCAGGAGACATATGTACGATGCCGGACAAGCCGGGCCTTAGTACGCTCGATCTTAGTACGTCCGATAAGACGGAAGCCGTAAATTAAGCTGTTATACTGAGCAAAGCTTTTGCCGCGCGGTCCGCCTGCCCTAGCATAAGAGAGCTATCCCAGACCCACTTAGCTGCTGAAGCCCGAAAGGGAACCAGCGGGCATGTCAGGCCGGGAGAAACCCAGGATTCTTTGCGTTTCGCGCTCCGCCTATCAACTCAAGGCGATGCGCGATTCCTTCCCCGCAAGGGAATACGACGTACTTTCCGCCTCAACCCCGGAACAGGCCGTGGCCGTGTGCGTGAGCAACCACATTTCAGCCGTCGTGCTGGATTCCGAATTCGCGACTGAAGCCGGCTGGTCCGCCGCGCAGACCTTAAAGATGGTCAATCCGCAGCTGCCTGTGATGCTGCTTTTGAAAAGCGCTGAAGGCGCCGTTCCCAGCGGAGTGGATGCCGTCGCGCCCAGCCATTCCCACATGCTGCCTAAACTCAAAGGGCTGCTGGCGCCGCGAGAGTGATGGCCATAACGTTGCGCGCTAAAACAGCGTTAAAACTGCGATATACTTTCCCGACCCCCTTCTTGCGGTACCATCTGATCGACAAAACCTATGCTTACCGGTGAAATTCGCTCTCAAATTGATCAAATCTGGAATGCTTTCTGGTCGGGCGGCATCTCCAATCCTTTGGAAGTCATTGAGCAGATTACCTATCTCCTCTTCCTCCGCCGTCTGGACGACCTCCAGACCGCCGAAGAGCGCAAGGCCCAGACTCTCAAGCAGAAGAAACTGGATCGGCGTTTCTTCCCTGAAGGCAAAGATAAGCTGGGCACGCCCTATGAAGACTATCGCTGGTCAAAGTTCAAGAACCTAGGCGATCCCGGCCGCATGTACTCGATCGTCGCCGAGCATGTCTTCCCCTGGCTTCGCACCCTGGGCGGCGCGGACACCACCTATGCCCGCCACATGAAAGACGCCCGCTTCACCATTCCCACGCCGGCCCTGCTGGCCAAAGTCGTGGACCTGATTGATAAGGTCCCCATGGAAGACCGTGACACCAAGGGCGACCTCTATGAATACATGCTGGCCAAGATCGCCAGCGCCGGGCAAAACGGCCAGTTCCGCACGCCCCGCCACATCATCCAGCTCATGGTGGAAATGGTTGCGCCCACGCCCAAAGACGTGGTCTGTGATCCCGCCTGCGGCACCTGCGGCTTCCTGGTCGCCGTCGGTGAATACCTGCGGCAAAACCACCCGGGCATTCTCACCAACAAGAAGCAGTGGGAGCACTTCAACCATCATCTTTTTCACGGCTTTGATTTTGATAACACCATGCTGCGCATCGGCAGCATGAACATGCTGCTGCACGGCGTGGAAAACCCAGACGTGGTTTACCGCGATTCGCTCTCGCAGGACCATGCCGGGGAAGAGGAGAAGTACACGCTTGTCATGGCCAATCCGCCCTTTGCCGGCTCGCTTGATTTTGAAAGCGTGGCCAAGGATCTGCAGCAGGTGGTCAAAACCAAAAAGACTGAGCTGCTTTTTCTGGCTCTGTTTTTAAGATTGCTCAAGCCCGGCGGGCGTGCGGCGGTAATCGTGCCTGATGGTGTTTTGTTCGGATCGAGCAATGCGCACAAGGCGATTCGCAAGATGCTGATCGAGGACCAGAAGCTCGATGGCGTGATCTCCCTACCAGCCGGCGTTTTCAAGCCTTATGCCGGAGTCTCAACGGCGATTCTGGTGTTTACCAAGACGAATTCTGGTGGAACGGACTATGTCTGGTTTTATGACGTGGAGGCTGAAGGTCGGTCGCTTGATGACAAGCGCGACCCACTTCTGCCCGACGAAAAGTTCGGCCCGATACCAAGCGCGGCACTTACGGCGGAAGAGCATGCAAAGAACAACCTGCCGGATGTGCTGGCACGCTGGAAGCTGCGCGACAAGGAAGAGCGGAAGCGTGCGCGCACGGAACAGAGTTTCTGTGTGCCGAAAGCCGACATTGCAGCGCAGGGATATGACCTTAGTCTCAATCGGTATAAAGAGGCTGTTCATGAAACGGTAGCTCACCACCCGCCCAAGGAGATTCTGACAGAGCTGGCGAAGCTAGAGTCCGAAATACAACAGGGAATGAAAGAGTTGGAAGGGATGCTGGGATGAGTGGAATTCACAGCTGGCCAAGTGTCCCGCTCTCGGAGGCATTTTGGTTCCAAGAGGGACCGGGTGTCCGCAAGTGGCAGTTCACGAAAGTGGGCGTCAAGTTGCTCAACGTTGGCAACATCGAAAAAGATGGTTCATTGAATCTCTCAAAAACTGATCGCCATCTTGATGAAGTTGAAGTGGAAAAGAAGTATTCACATTTTCTCGTTGATGCTGGTGACCTGGTGATCGCAAGTTCAGGTATTTCATTTGATGAAGACGGATTGTTGCGCACACGTGGCGTTTTCGTGAAGCAGACCGATCTGCCCCTCTGCTTAAATACAAGCACGATTCGATTCAAGCCTGTTGAAGGTGTTTCGGATCTGCGTTTTCTACGGCTTTGGTTGAATAGCAGAGATTTTCGGGCGCAGATTACCAGATTGGTTACGGGGACGGCTCAACAGAACTTCGGTCCTTCACATCTGAAGGCGACGAAGATACGTCTCCCCTCTTTGGAAGAGCAGCGGCGGATTGCGGCAATTCTGGACAAAGCAGATGAGTTACGCGCTAAGCGCCGCGCTGCACTCGCGCAGCTGAATCAATTCGCCCTGTCCGTTTTCGAGAAGGTATTCGGTGATCCGTCTGAGAATCCTAAACACTGGCCTGTGCGATTGGTATCGGATTATGTTGTGCGATTTCAGGGTGGCAAAAGTATCGATTCAGAAGCCGGGGAGAGTGTTACAACACGAAACCGAGTCCTGAAGATCAGCGCGGTGACGGGAATGCACTTCCTGTCAGAAGAGAGTAAACCTGTTCCAGACAGCTACACCCCACCCAAGGAGCATTTTGTGAGTCGCGGCGATTTGCTGTTCAGTCGCGCGAATACGACCGAGTTGGTTGGTGCGGTGGCATACGTCCACCACGCACCGAAGAATCTTCTCTTGCCGGACAAGCTATGGCGCTTCGTGTGGAGGCAGCCAGATTGTATTGAGCCGCGTTTTTTTTGGTTTTTATTCCAAACGCCAGCTCTGCGTAGAGAAATTGGACGAAGAGCAACCGGTACCAGCGGATCAATGAAAAATATTTCCCAAGAAAAGCTCATGAACATTTCCACAATCTTCCCTCCCATATCGATTCAACGGGATTTTGTTCGGAAGCTTTCAGCAATAGAGAAAATGAAAGGTTTGCATAGCACTTCGTTAAAACAAATGGACGCCCTTTTTGCCTCGCTCCAATACCGCGCCTTCCGGGGAGAGCTCTAATATGACCAACTTCGGTTTCCTGCAAACCGAATGGCCGCAGCTCTTTGCCGACGCGCAAAGAGCTGAAGCCCTGGTCATCCCTGACCCGCGCACTGCCTGCTTCTACGCCCGCCGCACCTTGGAATCCATTGTCGCGTGGCTCTATAAAAGCGATCCGGCGCTCAAGCTACCCTACCAGGACAATCTCAGCGCGCTTATCCACGAGCCTACCTTCAAAGCCACCGTGGGCCAAAAGATCTTCGTAAAGGCCAAGCTGATCAAAGACCTCGGCAATCTGGCCGCGCATAGCCACAAGCCCTTGCAGCAGCGCGACTCCATGGTCGCAGTGGGCGAACTGTTCCATATCTGCTTCTGGCTGGCCCGTACCTACGCGAAGTCGGCCAAGCCCGCAGATGGGCTCGCCTTCAATCCCTCGCTTCTTCCCAAGACTTCGCGGGTCCCGCCGCAGACCTTGGCACAGCTTCAGCAGCTCGAATCTCAACTGGCCGAAAAAGACACGCGCCTCACCGAGCTTCTGACCGGCACCGATGCCCTCGATGCCGAACTGGAACGCCTGCGGGCCGAAATCGCAGAGATCAAGAAGCGCAATGAGGCCACGCCGGACCAGCACAACTATTCCGAAGCTGAAACCCGCGACTACTTCATTGACCTGCTCCTGAAAGAGGCCGGCTGGCCGCTGGACAAAAAAGAAGACCGCGAATATCCCGTAAACGGCATGCCCAACCAAAAGGGTGAAGGCTTTGTCGATTACGTTCTCTGGGGCGATGACGGCAAGCCGCTGGGACTCGTGGAAGCCAAGCGCACCAAGCGTGACGCCCGCGTAGGCCAGCGCCAAGCCGAGCTATACGCCGATTGTCTGGAAAAGCAGTTTGGCCAGCGTCCCATCATTTTTTACAGCAATGGCTACGAGCACTGGCTATGGGATGACGTGAACTATCCGCCGCGTGGGGTCCAGGGTTTCTACAAGAAAGACGAATTGGAGCGGATGATCCAGCGCCGCCAGACTCGCAGCTCACTGGCTGCCGCTTCTGTGAATGAAGAAATCGTCGAGCGCTTCTACCAGAAACGCGCCATCCGTCGCATCGGCGAGGCCTTTGAAAAAGACCACGAGCGCAAGGCCCTTGTCGTCATGGCTACCGGCGCCGGCAAGACCCGCACCGTCATCGCCCTTTGCGAGCTGATGATGAA
>JBAVUZ010000231.1:0-4341 GCA_049697035.1 Candidatus Angelobacter sp.
GACGGACTGGATGGAGTTAATCGATACGGGACTCGCGCCAGGCGACCCGCACAAAGCCGGAACCGCAAAGCACGGGCTAAGGAGGCCACCGGGCAGGTTTCCAAAAACAAACCTTCCTGGGAAGAAAGTGTGGGATTCAGTGTGATTGCCGCGATAGAGTTCGTATCCTCCAAACTTGATGTTGTGCTTGCCGCGAATCAGACTCATGTTGTCCGCGAACTCGTAACGCCGCATGATGGTGAGGCTGGGCAGAAAGATCTGGGTGCCCAAATTGGCAAAGCCCGGGATATCCAGACCTGCCTGGCCCGGCGTGTTCGGAATCACGTCAAAATTCGAGTAATTCCACTGCACGCGTGCCTCATTGAGAGTGTTGGGGCTGAACTGATGAAACCATGAAGCCAAAATGGTGTTGTCAAAAGCCTTGACAGCGCTGCCACGGGAAAAACCCGTGAGCGATGTTACGTCCGGATTCTGTTCAAGATCATGTCCAAAGCTGTAACGCAGCGTCACCTGGTTGCGATCGCTGAACTGATGATCCAGACGCGTCGATGCAAGATAGAGCCGGTTGTTGTACGGGAACAATCCGCCGTTTGTTTCAAATTGATTGACAAGAAATTGGTTTGAAGCCGTTTGGCCAGCGGTTAGGCCCGTAACGGGGCTTATTGTAAGACCGCTTGTCATTACCTGAGCGCAAACTGCTGCCGGGAGTGACAACTGGCCAGTCACGCATGGTACCGGATTAGAACCATCGGCTGCCAGCGCGTTGATAATCGCAACCTGGTTATTTGACGCCGTCGCTTGCGGCCGGAAGATGTTGGTATCCGTCAGCAATGGAACGGCGTTCTGCGCGTCGCCCAGCAGCCCTTCAAAAGAGCTATATAGAAAAGTCTTGTCTTTCTTGATAGGGAAGCCGATCGCGCCGCCAAACTGCTCGCGTGTCAGGCTGTCTTTCACATGGGTTCCTTGCACATCCGGCCCGGCAGGATTAAAAGTCTGGCCGGGCGCAAGAGCCTGGCTGATGGAGAAAGGATTGGCTGCATCCAGCGCATCGTTGCGGAAGTAGCCGAACAGGCTGCCATGAACATCATTGCCGCCGGACTTGGTAACGATGTTGATGGTCGCGCCGCTGGCGCCGCCGAGATCGGCTCCGTAATTGCTGCGGTTGATCTGGAATTCCTGCACCGCATCCTGGCTCATATTCAGGCGCACGCCGCCTGCATCATCATTCACTTCACCGCCATCTACAGTTACGCTGTTGCCGCGACCGTTGCTGCCGTAAAAGGAGAGACCGCTCTGCGGAGTTTGTTTTACGCGGAAGTCCTGGTCAGAGGCTAGCCGGGTGGAATCAGAGACTGCAGGAGCCAGCAACGTAAATGTCAGATAGTCGCGGCGATTGATAGGCAGGTCGCGGATGGTCTGCTCCGTAACGACGTTGGCCTGCGCGCCTCTCTCGGTTTCAACAACCGGCGGCTCAGCCGTAACTTCCACTTGTTCAGAAACCTGCGATACCCTCATGGGAAAATCGACGGTCGAGGTCTGGCCGACGTTCACCACAACATTTTTCGCCAGTTCCGACTGGAAGCCAGGTTTTGAGACACTGAGGCTGTATGTGGCCGGTTGGAGTCCGGTCAAGCGATATTGGCCATTATTGTCCGTGGCCACCGTGTGCTTGATGCCTTTGGCGATATCGGTAGCGGTGACATTGGCGCCGGAAACAACAGCGCCGGACGGATCTGTAACCGTTCCCCGGATATCACCCGAGGCGCCGACACCCTGCGCAAAGACCATGCCGGTAAGCAGCAAGGACGCAAGAAAGATTTTCAACAAATGGATAAACCGCATAAACCCTCCCAGGTAGCAGTGGCGAAGCGTGAGGAAATTATCTGGCACTGTCGTCCGATGGAGTCGGGCGGAAAAGCCAGTGAAAACGTGAATGAGTGCTCATTCATGAAATGAATAGTTCTTCTATCCTTTAATGGCCCAGTATTATGCCACATGATTGCGCCGGACGCAGTCTCCTAAAACTAAACTTTGATTGCATATCAGCCATCCCGCCCACGGACGCACAGCTTGAAATCGCCCAGACCACAGGGGCCAAAAAAATGGGACGCAAAAATGAGTCAGGGACACTTTATGGCAAAAATCATGGTACTGCATCAGATTTCTTGCCGCGTGAACCAGCGAACGCAATTATCCATCAATAGAAAATGAGGCGATGAATTATGTCTCGCCGGGAAGGAATTGTCAAAAGCAGGAATGCTTTTCCATTTTTTCCGAAATCGCAATTCAAACCCGATTTCGGCCATTTCATCCTGACTTGCAGCAAATTGTTCCGCCAATCAAACAGCTTTCGACGCTCCGGCAGCAGCAGCCTGTGACTTTGGCCCTCTGCGTTTCTCCAGAAAACTGGCAAACATGGCGCTGGCGCGCGAGGGAAAAAGGCGCTGGATCCGGTCAATGCGGTACGCGTCCGAGCCGATGAGCACGCGGTTCTTGTTTCCCAGAATGCCCTTGATGATGACTCGCGAAGCTTCTTCCGGCGGAATGGTCGCTACTTTCTTGAAATACTCTTCCGCTTCCTGGCGGGCCGCCGGCGTCACGCCACTTCCGGCGCGTGCGCTGTTTGCGATGGGCGTGGCAATGCCCGCCGGATGCACTGACGTGACTTTGATAGAGCTGGTGGCACGAAGTTCTTCACGCAATGATTGACTGAATCCATGGACCGCAAATTTGCTGGCAGCGTAGGCGGTCTGCCCAGGCGGTCCGATCAAGCCAAAAATGCTGGAGAGGTTGACGATGTGCGCGTCACTCTCACGCTGAAGCAAGGGCGTAAAGAATTTGCAGCCGTGCACCACGCCCCAGAAGTTGATGCCAATCAGCCACTGCATATCCTCTAAGGAAACTTCAGCCAGCGTGCCCATCAGGGCGACGCCGGCATTATTGATTAATAATGATGCGCGGCCAAAGTCGCGTTGCACGGCCTGGGCGAAGGCCTCAACCGCGGGCGCTTTGGAAACATCCACCGTGTATGTGCGCGCTGTGGCATTGCCCAGCAGCGCGCGGGTTTCTTCCAGACCGGCAATGTTGACGTCGGCCAGCGCGAGCTGCGCGCCCATTTTCGCCAGATCCACGGCCAGAGCGCGGCCGATTCCTGAAGCCGCTCCGGTTACAACTGCAACCGCACCTTTAATTTCACGCATAGGCAAAAAAGAATAGCAAAATTCGAGATTTAAAATTTGAAATTTGAAATTTTAAATTTCGGGTTCGTGTAAACCGCGTGCTTAATATATTGGTTGGCGGCTTGACATCATGAGCGGCTGCCAGGAGAATGTCCGGCATGGCTGAATCACTCAGCAGCAAGCTCGCCGGAATAACGCTCCCTGACGCCGATGGCAAGCCGACGCGGCTCGGCTCCCTATGGGAAGCGGGACCTGCCGTTGTGGTCTTCCTTCGGCACTACGGTTGAATCTTCTGCGGAGAGCACGTCGCGCAGTTGCGCGAATTTGAAGCCGAGTTCAAGAAGAAAGGCGCGCATCTGGCCGTGGTTGGACTGGGGGATGCGAGCTATGCCAAGTTCTTCCGCGAGAAAACCGGAATTCAGTTCCCTCTTCTGATCGATGACAAGCGCGAAGCCTATAAAACCGTTGGCCTGCGCCACGCTTCCCTGCTCCACCTTCTGCGCAAAGACAACTTGCAGGCGCGCAAACGGGCCAAGGCGGCAGGACACAAGCAGCATCGGCTGGGCAAAGATCCGCTGCAGCTCGGCGGCAGCTTTGTGTTTGCGCCCGGGAACAAAGATCTTTTCGTCCATGTGAGTGAAACTTTTGGCGACAACGCCGCGCCCGCGGACATGCTGAAAGCGATCGCGTAAAACATCTACCACGGAGACGATGAGGATCGCCCGTCGTCGTGCAAAAATCAGATGACATGAGGCGGACGGTATGGAATCCCACCCTTCGCAAAAGGCGCGAAGAGTGGGGCACCCACGCTGTTGTTAGTTAAAGAAAGAGCGGGATGGGTGGGACACCCGCCCGAAAGCGCTTACGCGGCGCTAGCTGTCTTTTTGGGTGTGGATCCCGGCACATGAATTTTGACCGGGGTGCCGCAGTATTCGTCAAACAGCTTGCTGCTTGCGGCCTTGACGATCGTTTCCCCGACCTGCCGAATTCCATTGCTGGCTTTTTCACTGGATGTAAGTGAAGCCAGTTCGCGCAAGGCATGGGCCAGAACAATATCGTTCATTGCGGGAGTAACGTGCTGCAACCATGGCTCTGGTTGAGGAGAGGTGAGTGAAACTTCGCTGTGAGGCCTGGGGCCGCCCTTAAACCAGGGTGGACAGAT